>NZ_JBRIQR010000010.1:0-149353 GCF_052983755.1 Enterobacter sp. CFEC122
TTAGGTATTTCAATCCCTGTATTGTCATATAATGATAACGGGTGCTCTTGATAAATGATATAAATTTTTCTTTTGATGCACTCTTTCATTATTGCTTTTATCTTTTCGTTGACTTCATCAGTTTTCAGTTTATTGATGGTGCGGTATCGGCTATTATTATGCTTAACAGCAAGTCCAAGCGGTCCATGATTGAATATCGCGATAATAGCGCTTTTTTCAGGAATGCCATACTCTGCTTTGAATTGATCAGTTTCTTTAAAAGCAGTTGAATGGTACTTTCCGATAAGATTATACTTGTTAAGTATTATGGATTTTAGTTTCTCCCACAATTCAGGGTCAGGCACGTATTTATCATATAAATTCTCTATCATCAAACTTGTTAATAATTCTGATTGAAGATAATTATCCCCAATATCCATCATCAGTGTATTTTTTAGGAATCCACGCTCCATTGACCAAAAAGGGATGCCTCTCTGCAATGCAATATTTCGTACAATCCAATTCGTTATATCATTACTTTGCCAACCAATTATAGTTGCTGGATTAATAGCGGTTATCAGCTCACTATAAAATGCTATGCCACAATTAGCAATTTCATGTGAAACAGATAGACTACATTGATATTGCGTAGATAATGAGCTAAGAATATCCTCCGTAGCAATAAAATTAGAAGTTCGTACATCAATATTATTGGTATTTTGGTAATGCAAATCCGCAATGTGATAGTGTATGGGTATTGTAAAAAAAGACATATTAGGTAATTCTGTAGTGGTGGCAACAATTAAATGCATGTGTTTTTTTTGAAGCTCAAGAGATAGAGCTTCCCAGAATAAAAAAACACTATCATCTACTTCAACAGGTACATTATTAAATGCTAACACAAGCCCATTGGAGAAAAAATCATCCATTATTAATCTCCGCGTCACAACTATCGCCAATGGGACGATATACAATATGAATAACATCATCATTGCGAGAATTGCGAGGTCTGAAGTATAAAATCGAGGCAGGGCTAAGACCTGTGATGATACCTTTTGCAACATCTGCGCCATCAATAAACCAATCATTATTTATATGTAACTCTTGCATTTGAGAGTCATTGTATGCTTTGTATACGAGGTTTGTTTTTATTCTGGATACAGATATCAGTTCTATACCATTACACTTATCATTCAGTTTCATTACTATTTCTGCCGTAACTATAGGAATATAGAGAGAGTAGCATCCTTCATGAGTATACATAGCGGTTAATTTTTTTGTAACAACAGTAGTGTTGTTAATATAGAGAATATCAACCAATTTCTTGCGGTAGGACGCATCGGTTAAGGACCAAGTAAGCCCATAACGATAACTGCTTAGGAGTGCAATAGATTGTTCTATGCCACTATAACGTAATTCTGTCGGTGTATTAGTAATGTTTATATTGGCATTACTATCAGTTAGTAAAGAAGGTCCAAATTTTTTCATCTGGTAATTATGTTTGCTTAGGTTGTACAGTGTTGAAATCTGATCAGAACCAAGATTGATATCGAATTTCATATTACTGAAACAGCGTATTTCACTTTCTGTTGGGAAATAAATAAAACGGAATAAGTCAATAATTGAGGAAGTAATTTCATACTCTGCTTCGTAAGCCAAATTGGTTGTGGGTGAACCGATAAAATATAATGCTTCGTTCTGTATTTCTCTTATTAAAGATAGATGCTTCTCACTGATACTTGGTGCTTCGCCTACAGGAATACCTTCGTCAGTATAATCTACAGTTGAATTCCGATGAGATGAGCAAAGGGATTCATAAATTGCAATATGGTTTGTCAAGGCTTTGATTGTACGGTAGTCAAAAGTCTCAGGGGTCACTATCCCCGTTCGGTTACTTTTCCATTCCGGGGTATATGAAACAATCATGTAACAACCAGAAATAGTAATAGATAACTCTTCTTGTAAAATGGTTTGCAACAAATTCTGTGTTGTGCCCTCGTACCCTAAATCAACTAATAATAAATGATCGCCAGCCTTAATGCCTGTGCTGTTTATAATATGTTTAATTAGCTTTTTGCGATATTGCATGGAATTATTAATAATATGTTGAGTGTAATTTTTACTGAGGATGATTTTTATTAGCTCGTTGATTTTATAGTTTCCTTGGCTAAGCTTTTTTTTAAGAGAAATCATGTCTTTTTGATTAATTCCAAAGTGTTTGGATACTAATTTCAGTGTCTCGTCGTTAACATATTGATCCGCAATATCATCATCCATACTATTAAAAAGAGTAATGATATGATCACTAATACTTTCTTTTGATATGAAACTTGCGCGAATAGAGCATAAGCGAGAAATATAAACATCATGCGTTTCTATTTCCGGGTGTAAGATATTAAAAGCTAAGCGTGGCATAAAACCATCACGCATTAAAAAAGCAATTTTTGTATTATTTTTCTTTTTATAATCTTCAAAGATTTTATTTGCAAAACAACGCAACGTTGGACCGAGAATGCCCCAGCCAATTAATTTTTGTGCCGATGTCTCATCATCGACATTTTCGGAAAACCAACTATGCCACAAGTTAGGGATAGGCGCTTCTTTGCGTAATTTAGGGAAGATGAGAGTCGCTACGCTCTCTCGTTGTCTAAAAATTTTATTTATTTCATCGTGGGTATGACGAAAATGAATGGCGTCAATGCCCAATTTATTTGGTGAAATAAAATCAGCTGCTTTATTATCACCGATGTGAATTAACTGCGCAGCAGGTACTTTTTCTTGGTTTAAAACCTTATCCCACAGTCCTGTCGTCTTTCCGACTCCGTGTTCGCTTGAACAATAAATATCATCAATCAAATATGAAACTTGAGGTGACAACGATGTTATAATATGCCTTAGCTGTGTTTTATTAAAATAAATGTCACTGACGATGATGGTTTTATATTTTTTTTCTTTCGCAAGCTTCAACAGATTTATGGTTGGCTCATGTAGGAAGCCATATTTTATTTCTGCGGCAATCTCCTTTTGAATATATTCATCAATAAGGGTTGGGTTAGCCAATGGTAACAATTGCTTGTATATTTCAGCTAAATTTACCTCCGAGTGACCACAATTAATCATTTTTTTAGCGCGCGCACGTTGCTCAGCTTGTACCCGACTGACAATATCTATTGAGGGGTCAATGACGGTAAAAACATCTATAGGTGAAGCCATTTTTCGCCAGAAAAGAGTATCGAAGCAATCGAACGAAATTACTCTGGCATTAGAATTTGCAATATATTCATAAAGTTTAGTTAAAGATGTGTATTCTGCTTTCATGCTCGTCACCTAAGGCAAATGAAGTCTATTGTTGCGCTTGCTTGAGCAAAGTTATGCATCGAAAAACGAGGTTTATTTCCTTTTATTCATACGATTCGTACATGGTGGTAGCGCTTCAACAGTGCTTGAAATTTTTTAGTCTCCAAATAACCCCCCATTTCACCCACTATTCTCCCGATTAAAACCCCTCCAGAATCGGATAATCATGCCGATAACTCAACTAACGCAGGGCTGTTTATCGTGAATTCACTCTATACCGCTGAAGGTGTAATGGATAAACACTCGCTGTGGCAGCGTTATGTCCCGCTGGTGCGTCACGAAGCATTGCGCCTCCAGGTGCGCTTGCCGGCGAGCGTGGAACTCGACGATCTGCTACAGGCGGGCGGTATCGGGTTATTGAATGCAGTTGACCGATACGACGCTCTGCAAGGAACGGCATTTACGACTTACGCAGTTCAGCGTATTCGTGGTGCGATGCTGGACGAGCTGCGCAGCCGTGACTGGGTACCGCGCAGTGTTCGCCGCAACGCACGCGAAGTGGCGCATGCGATGGGGCAGCTGGAACAGGAACTGGGACGCAACGCAACGGAAACTGAAGTGGCGGATCGTCTTGGCATTGCTGTTGAAGAGTATCGTCAGATGTTGCTCGATACCAATAATAGCCAACTCTTCTCTTATGACGAGTGGCGAGAAGAGCATGGCGATAGCATCGAGCTGGTGACGGATGAGCACCAGCAAGAAAACCCGTTACACCATTTAATGGAAGGGAATTTACGCCAGCGCGTCATGGAAGCTATTGAAGCTCTGCCTGAACGCGAACAGCTGGTATTGACCCTTTATTACCAGGAAGAGCTTAACCTCAAAGAGATTGGCGCTGTTCTGGAGGTGGGAGAGTCGCGGGTGAGCCAGCTGCACAGCCAGGCCATTAAACGCTTACGAACCAAGCTGGGTAAGTTATAGGTGATTGATTCACCTTAAAAATGCCGCACAACGTATTGACAACCAGGAGTTATCATGACGGTGCAGCAATCTAAAAGACGGCCTTTAAGCCGCTACCTTAAAGACTTTAAACACAGCCAGACGCATTGCGCCCACTGTAACAAGTTACTCGATCGTATCACGCTGGTTCGCCGCGGCGAAATCGTCAATAAGATCGCGATTTCTCGCCTCGACACGTTGATGGACGAAGCAGCATGGCTCGAAGAGCAAAAAGAGTGGGTGGCGCTTTGCCGTTTCTGTGGCGATCTCCACTGCAAAGAGCAAAGCGACTTCTTCGACATTATCGGCTTCAAGCAGTTCCTGTTTGAACAAACGGAGATGAGCCACGGCACCGTTCGCGAATACGTGGTTCGCCTGCGCCGCCTCGGGCAACATCTGACCGTGAACAACATTTCCCGCGATCTGCTCAAAACCGGTTATCTCGACGAGAACCTGGAGCCGTGGCTGCCTGCGACCAGCACCAACAACTACCGGATTGCGCTGCGCAAGTACGCACAATATAAGGTACAAATGCCGGGTGCCATAAAGCAGAAAGCCCACGCCGGAACAACTTCTGATATATATTAAAAAAGAATAAGATGTAGCGCAGTCGCCTTTGACGTTGCAGGCGATTTCTCTACACTACGTAAAAATTCCACTATATCGGGGTATTTATGAAATTTGCACTTCTGGGTCGTCAGGCGCTGATGGGTGTTATGGCCGTTGCGCTGGTTGCGGGCATGAGCGTGAAAACGTTCGCCGCAGAAAACCTGCTGAATAAAGTAAAAGAGCGCGGTACGCTGCTGGTCGGGCTGGAAGGAACCTATCCTCCGTTCAGCTTCCAGGGCGATGACGGCAAGCTGACCGGTTTTGAAGTGGAGTTTGCTGAAGAGCTGGCAAAACACCTCGGCGTGAAAGCGTCCCTGAAACCGACCAAATGGGACGGTATGCTGGCGTCGCTGGATTCGAAACGCATTGACGTGGTCATCAACCAGGTCACCATCTCTGACGAGCGTAAGAAAAAGTATGACTTCTCCACCCCGTATACCGTGTCCGGTATTCAGGCGCTGGTGAAGAAAGGCAACGAAGGCACCATCAAAACGGCTGCGGACCTGAAAGGGAAGAAAGTCGGTGTCGGTCTGGGAACCAACTACGAAGAGTGGCTGCGCCAGAACGTTCAGGGCGTGGATATCCGCACCTATGATGATGACCCGACGAAATACCAGGATCTGCGCGTGGGCCGCACCGACGCCATTCTGGTTGATCGCCTGGCAGCACTGGATCTGGTGAAGAAAACCAACAACACCCTGGCGGTAGCGGGTGATGCGTTCTCTCGTCAGGAATCCGGCGTGGCCGTTCGTAAAGGTAACGAAGACCTGGTGAAAGCGATTGATTCCGCGATTGCTGACATGCAAAAAGACGGTAGCCTGAAGGCGCTTTCCGAGAAGTGGTTCGGGGCAGACGTCACGAAATAAGTTTCTGACGTAAAAAAAGGCGCTTTTAAAAGCGCCTTTTTTATTTCTTACGCGTCTGCGTGCATAATGAAAAATATCACATTTTGTCTGAGTTACCGGAGCATCCATGTCACTACAGAATTTAACGCGCTTTCCCCGCCTGGAGTTCATCGGCGCGCCGACGCCGCTGGAGTATCTCCCGCGATTTTCTGATTATTTAGGGCGCGATATTTTTATTAAGCGTGATGACGTGACGCCCATGGCGATGGGGGGCAACAAGCTGCGCAAGCTGGAGTTTCTGGCGGCGGACGCCCTGCGCGAAGGTGCGGATACGCTCATCACTGCCGGGGCCATCCAGTCCAACCACGTTCGCCAGACGGCGGCCGTGGCGGCGAAGCTTGGGCTCCACTGCGTGGCGTTGCTGGAAAACCCGATTGGCACGCGGGCTGAAAACTATCTCACCAACGGTAACCGCCTGCTGTTAGACCTGTTTAACGTGCAGGTTGAGATGGTTGACGCGCTGACCGACCCGACCGCCCAGCTCGATGAGCTGGCGACGCGTCTGGAAGCGCAGGGTTTTCGCCCCTACGTTATTCCCGTCGGCGGTTCGAATGCGCTGGGCGCGCTGGGGTACGTGGAAAGCGCGCTGGAAATCGCGCAGCAGTGCGAGGGGGCGGTGAGTCTCTCCTCCGTCGTGGTCGCGTCCGGCAGTGCGGGCACCCATGCCGGGCTGGCGGTGGGGCTGGAGCAACTGCTTCCGGAGGTCGAACTGATTGGCGTGACGGTGTCCCGCAGCGTGGCGGATCAGAAGCCGAAAGTGGTTACGCTACAGCAGGCGGTTGCAGAGCAGCTGGAACTGAAGGCAAAGGCCGATATTCTGCTCTGGGATGACTATTTTGCGCCGGGTTACGGCACGCCGAACGAAGAGGGAATGGAAGCGGTGGAACTGCTGGCGCGCCTCGAGGGCATACTGCTCGATCCGGTCTATACCGGCAAAGCGATGGCGGGACTGATCGACGGCATTGCGCAAAAACGCTTTAAGGATGAAGGGCCGATTTTGTTTGTCCATACCGGCGGAGCGCCTGCGCTGTTTGCCTACCATCCTCATGTCTAAAAATCAGGTCGAAAAATAATAATGCAAGAAAGTATTCAACTGGTTATTGATTCTCTGCCGTATCTGCTGAAAGGTGCGGTATTTACGTTGCAGCTCAGTATCGGCGGGATGTTCTTTGGGCTGGTACTGGGATTTATACTGGCCTTAATGCGCTTGTCGCCTGTCCTGCCGGTGCGCTGGCTGGCGCGCTTTTATATCTCCGTGTTTCGCGGTACGCCGCTTATCGCCCAGCTCTTTATGATCTACTACGGCTTACCGCAGTTCGGAATCGAGCTGGATCCGATTCCGGCGGCGATGATTGGCCTGTCGCTCAATACCGCGGCGTACACCTCCGAAACCCTGCGTGCGGCCATCTCCTCCATTGACAAAGGGCAGTGGGAAGCGGCGGCCAGTATCGGGATGACGCCCTGGCAGACGCTGCGCCGGGCCATCCTGCCGCAGGCGGCACGCGTGGCGCTTCCGCCGCTCAGCAACAGCTTTATCAGCCTGGTGAAAGATACCTCCCTGGCGGCAACGATTCAGGTTCCGGAGCTTTTCCGTCAGGCACAGCTCATCACCTCCCGTACGCTTGAGGTCTTTACCATGTATCTGGCCGCCTCGCTAATTTACTGGGTGATGGCGACGGTGCTCTCTGCTCTGCAAAACTATTTCGAAAACCAGCTTAACCGCCAGGAGCGTGATCCAAAATGAGTGCAATTAACGTAAAAAACCTGGTGAAAAAATTCCACGGTCAAACGGTGCTCCACGGGATCGATCTGGAAGTCGAGCAGGGCGAAGTGGTGACGATTATTGGACCGAGCGGTTCGGGAAAGACGACGCTGCTGCGCAGCATTAACCTGCTTGAACAGCCGGAAGGCGGTACCATCCGCGTCGGGGATATAACGATTGATACCGGGAAATCCATCAGCCAACAAAAAGGGTTGATTCGCCGCCTGCGCCAGCATGTCGGCTTTGTTTTCCAGAACTTTAACCTTTTCCCGCATCGTACTGTGCTGGAGAACATCATCGAAGGGCCGGTGATCGTTAAAGGTGAGCCAAAAGAAGAAGCGACGGCGCGTGCTCGCGAACTGCTCGCCAAAGTCGGGCTGGCGGGGAAAGAGACCAGCTATCCGCGTCGCCTGTCGGGCGGGCAGCAGCAGCGCGTGGCGATTGCGCGCGCGCTGGCGATGCGCCCGGACGTGATCCTGTTTGATGAACCGACCTCTGCGCTCGATCCGGAACTGGTGGGCGAGGTGCTGAACACCATTCGCCAGCTGGCACAGGAGAAACGTACGATGGTGATCGTGACCCATGAAATGAGCTTTGCGCGCGATGTCGCTGACAGAGCCATCTTTATGGATCAGGGACGGATCGTGGAGCAGGGGCCAGCGAAAAGCCTGTTCGCTAACCCTCAACAGCCGCGAACCCGTCAATTCCTTGAAAAATTCCTTATGCAGTAGCATTTTTGCACGCATTTGCTCCAGAAATTGATTCTGGAGCAAATTATTCTCCCTCTGCGCGAGGGCTTCTGTTTTTTTATTCCATCCAGATCGGATAAACCTTATCGATAGTAAAGTTAATTGTGCTATTGCCGATATTTTGTGGCTAGAAAAAAGTTTTATGTGTTAGTTTATATTCACCATAATAATGATTATCTGTTCAGAGGCTTCATTTAGTAAGTATGAAGGATTTAGACTTTTTCACCTGGCGACGGGATTGCTCCCTCCGGTTTCAGGAATTGACCTGTGCCGCCGAGGTATATCAGGAGCTGGAGCGACAAACTCAGGCGCTGGAATTCGATTATTACGCGCTCTGCGTGCGCCATCCCGTGCCATTTACCCGCCCTAAGATCTCCCTGCAAACCACTTACCCAAAGTTGTGGATGGCGCAATATCAATCCGCGAACTATTTCGCGATTGATCCGGTTTTAAAACCGGAGAATTTCATTCAGGGCCATCTCCCCTGGACAGATGCATTATTCGCCGAGGCGCAGGAATTATGGCACAGCGCCCAGGATCACGGTTTACGCTCGGGAATAACGCAGTGCCTGATGCTGCCAAATCATGCGCTTGGTTTCCTGTCCGTGTCTCGTACGCGTGTACAGGAAGGGCCATTAGCCCATGAAGAAATAGAGCTGCGGTTGCAAATGCTGGTGCAAATGGCCTTAACCTCGCTGATGCGTTTTGACGATGAGATGGTCATGCCGCCGGAAATGAAATTCAGCAAGCGCGAGCGTGAAATTCTGAAATGGACTGCGGAAGGGAAGACGTCAGCGGAAATAGCGATCATTCTCTCGATCTCAGAGAATACCGTTAACTTCCATCAGAAGAATATGCAGAAGAAATTCAACGCGCCCAACAAGACGCAGATCGCGTGCTATGCGGCGGCAACGGGACTGATTTGACGCAGTAAAACGTTCTGCGTGACAGACGAGCGAACGGCTGAATGCACTGCATCCAGCCGTTTTTTTGTTACTGGCGGTACGCTTGCTTGATTTGCTTAACGGTGTTAGCAAATACCGCTGATTCAGCCTGGTCTTCCATCTCCGCGATTTGTTTTTCCATTTTAATGATCACACGACCGGCATCAGCCTGGCCCATCGCCTGCAGCATCAGCGTTAGCAGCGCTTTCAGGCAGTTTACTTCCTGTGCCAGTTCCTGGTTATTCTCCGCAGTGGCAAATTCAGGTGTGCTCATTTATTTTCCTCATTATTAAACGGCGCTAAAGCGCGACGACGAAAGTCAAGGCGGCGGAGTATACCACAAGCTGAAGCAAAAAATGCAGCGGTTGTTTTTCGTACTTTTACGCTGATGTTTAATTGCGTAAACAGATCGTACCGGTAAACTCAACCCGCTTAATGATTATTAATTGTTTACTTCGGGTTCGCTTGCCGTTAATTATTGTTACAAAAAGTTGAACCCTGTTTTTGCGCAGGTTAAGCCAGCCCGTTTTTTGTAACTTTTTGAATACAGATGGTTAAAAAAAGCTGCAAGAGCCCTGAATGCACGGGCTCTCTTTCCACCGCCTGTACAGCCTAATTTCCAAAAACGAGAGCAAAATCGAATAGCCGGTTTTTTAACGTTTTAATCTTGTCAGGAAAACCGTTAATATAAACCAAATTATCACACAGTAGCGTTATCCCTATTCTGGAGACATTTCCTTTGATCAACGTCCTTCTTGTTGATGACCACGAACTGGTGCGCGCAGGGATACGACGCATTCTTGAAGATATTAAAGGTATTAAAGTTGCCGGTGAGGCATGCTGTGGCGAAGATGCGGTAAAATGGTGCCGTACCCACTCCGCTGATGTGGTGCTGATGGATATGAACATGCCCGGTATCGGTGGTCTTGAAGCAACACGCAAAATCGCGCGTACCTTTGTAGACACTAAAGTCATCATGCTGACGGTGCATACCGAAAATCCACTGCCCGCGAAAGTGATGCAGGCGGGCGCGGCGGGTTACCTGAGTAAAGGTGCTGCACCGCAGGAGGTTGTCAATGCTATCCGTTCTGTGTATGCCGGACAGCGTTATATTGCGTCCGACATCGCTCAGCAGATGGCGCTGAGTCAGATCGAGCCCGAGAAAACCGAATCACCCTTTGCCAGTTTGTCCGAGCGTGAATTGCAGATTATGCTGATGATCACCAAAGGTCAGAAGGTGAATGAGATCTCGGAACAGCTGAATCTCAGCCCGAAAACGGTAAACAGCTATCGTTATCGGATGTTCAGTAAACTGAACATTCATGGTGACGTCGAACTGACGCATCTGGCCATCCGACATGGTTTGTGTAATGCGGAGACGTTGTTAAGTCAGTGAGTG
Source organism: Enterobacter sp. CFEC122 (assembly GCF_052983755.1). Lineage (NCBI taxonomy): Bacteria > Pseudomonadati > Pseudomonadota > Gammaproteobacteria > Enterobacterales > Enterobacteriaceae > Enterobacter > Enterobacter sp. CFEC122. The sequence continues at coordinate 10,644 of NZ_JBRIQR010000010.1, forward strand.
ATGTGTTCGATTCAAAAGCATTTCTGAAAACCGTAACCAGCCAGCCTGGCGTCTATCGCATGTATGACGCTGGCGGTACGGTTATCTATGTGGGGAAGGCAAAAGATCTTAAAAAACGCCTTTCCAGCTATTTTCGCAGTAACCTGGCCTCCCGTAAGACCGAAGCGCTGGTCTCACTCATCCAGAATATTGATGTTACCGTCACGCACACGGAGACAGAAGCGCTGCTGCTTGAGCACAACTATATTAAGCTCTACCAGCCGCGCTATAACGTCCTGTTGCGTGATGATAAATCCTATCCGTTCATCTTTCTGAGCGGCGACACCCATCCGCGCCTCGCCATGCACCGTGGTGCAAAACATGCGAAGGGTGAATATTTCGGGCCGTTCCCCAACGGCTATGCCGTGCGAGAAACGCTGGCGCTGCTGCAAAAAATCTTCCCGATCCGCCAGTGTGAAAACAGCGTTTACCGTAACCGTTCGCGCCCGTGCCTGCAGTACCAGATTGGACGCTGCCTGGGGCCGTGCGTGGCAGGGCTGGTCAGTGAAGACGAGTATGCCCAGCAGGTGGAGTATGTGCGCCTGTTCTTAGCCGGCAAGGACGATCAGGTGTTAACGCAGCTGATCGCGCGGATGGAAAAAGCCAGCGCCGCACTCGAGTTCGAAGAGGCCGCGCGTATCCGCGATCAAATCCAGGCGGTGCGCAGAGTGACTGAGAAACAGTTTGTCTCAAATACCGGTGACGATCTCGACGTCATCGGCGTGGCCTTTGACGCCGGAATGGCCTGCGTGCACGTGCTGTTTATTCGCCAGGGCAAAGTGCTCGGCAGCCGCAGCTATTTCCCGAAAGTGCCTGGCGGTACCGAACTGGGTGAAGTGGTGGAAACCTTTGTCGGCCAGTTCTATCTGCAGGGCAGCCAGATGCGCACGCTGCCTTCTGAAATCCTGCTCGATTTTAATCTTGACGATAAAACCCTGCTGGCCGATTCGCTCTCTGAACTGGCGGGGCGCCGGGTCAATGTACAAACCAAACCGCGCGGCGATCGCGCGCGCTATCTGAAGCTGGCGCGGACCAACGCGGCAACGGCGCTGAGCACGAAGCTGTCGCAGCAGTCGACGGTGCACCAGCGTTTAACGGCCCTGGCGGCGCTGCTGAAGCTGCCGGAAGTGAAACGGATGGAGTGTTTCGACATCAGCCATACGATGGGTGAACAGACGGTCGCGTCCTGCGTGGTGTTTGATGCTAACGGTCCGCTGCGCGCCGAGTATCGCCGCTATAACATCACCGGCATCACCCCGGGCGATGACTATGCGGCGATGAATCAGGTGCTGCGTCGTCGCTATGGTAAAGCCATAGAAGAGAGCAAGATCCCGGATGTGATCCTGATTGACGGTGGGAAAGGGCAGCTCGGCCAGGCGAAAGCGGTATTTGAATCGCTTGATGTCAGCTGGGATAAAAACCATCCGCTGCTGCTGGGCGTCGCAAAAGGGGCCGATCGTAAGGCCGGTCTGGAGACACTGTTCTTCGAGCCGGAAGGTGAGGGCTTCAGCCTGCCGCCGGACTCTCCGGCGCTGCACGTCATCCAGCATATTCGCGATGAATCGCACGATCACGCTATCAGCGGTCACCGCAAAAAACGGGCGAAGGTGAAAAACACCAGCTCACTCGAGACGATCGAAGGCGTGGGGCCAAAACGTCGCCAGATGCTGCTGAAGTATATGGGCGGATTGCAAGGATTACTCAACGCCAGCATGGAGGAAATTGCAAAAGTGCCGGGTATTTCGCAAGGGCTGGCAGAAAAGATCTACTACTCGTTGAAACATTGAGGGCTCTGTAGCAACATAGAGCTAAATTTTACTGACAACAAATAGTTACCGTCACTATGCAATATAACATCCCTACGTTGCTCACTCTTTTTCGTGTCGTACTCATCCCGTTCTTTGTGCTGGCGTTTTACCTGCCAGTTGTCTGGGCACCCTTTGCCTGCGCATTGATCTTCCTTATTGCAGCGGTAACAGACTGGTTTGATGGCTATCTGGCGCGCCGCTGGAATCAAAGCACCCGTTTCGGTGCCTTCCTCGATCCGGTGGCGGATAAAGTGATGGTCGCGATTGCGATGGTGCTGGTGGCTGAGCACTATCATACCTGGTGGGTAACGCTGCCTGCGGCAACCATGATTGGCCGTGAGATTATCATCTCCGCGCTGCGCGAGTGGATGGCGGAGCTGGGAAAACGCAGCAGCGTGGCGGTCTCCTGGATTGGGAAAGTGAAAACGACGGCGCAGATGGCGGCGCTGGTCTGGATGCTGTGGCGTCCGAACGCCTGGGTTGAGTGGGCGGGGATTGGCCTCCTGTGGGTGGCGGCAGTGCTGACGCTGTGGTCAATGCTGCAATATTTGAACGCTGCGCGCGGAGATTTGCTTGATCAGTGATCGTTTCGCCGTAATTTTCAGCAAACGATCCGGGGATGCAAAAAATAACGTTGACTCATAACGTCATATCAGTAGAATGCAACGCATCGAACGGCGGCACAGCAAGCCGGACGATAATTAAATCAAGTGGTTAGACATTTACTTGATGACATGCGGGAATAGCTCAGTTGGTAGAGCACGACCTTGCCAAGGTCGGGGTCGCGAGTTCGAGTCTCGTTTCCCGCTCCAGATTAAAGACATGCGCAACAGCGGGTGTCAGTTTGAAAAGTTTTACGGCGCGTTAGCAAAGCGGTTATGTAGCGGATTGCAAATCCGTCTAGTCCGGTTCGACTCCGGAACGCGCCTCCACTTTCTTTCCTGGCCGGATGGTGGAATCGGTAGACACAAGGGATTTAAAATCCCTCGGCGTTCGCGCTGTGTGGGTTCAAGTCCCACTCCGGCTACCATGGGAAACAAAGAATAATCAAAGCAATAAGCAGTGTCGTGAAACCACCGAAAGGTGGTTTTTTTGTATCTGCAATTCACGTATTAACTGCACATATTCCCCGGATGACCTCGATTTAATTAACTCATTTTACGTGCGCGTTTTGGGTCAAAACATAGTGACTTAACGTGTCCGATTGCGTGTTTTCAGGTATTATCAAAACCCTATTTCCTTCTATATTTCCCGGCATTTCGGGCTGGCATTCTCATACCAGGATGATTCATGAACGACAAAATCAGTCAGGATACGATCAATAAAGCCCTGTGGGCCGCGTGTGATACGTTCCGTGGCACCATCAGTGCTGATACCTATAAAGACTTTATCCTTACCATGCTGTTCCTCAAGTACATTTCTGATGTCTGGCAGGATCACTATGACGAATATAAAGAACATTATGGCGATGCGCCGGAGCTGATTGAAGCCATGATGGCAAACGAGCGTTTTGTGTTACCGAAAAGCGCCAGCTTTTATGCGCTGTATGAACGCCGTCATGAGCCGGGTAACGGTGAGCGTATTGATCAGGCACTACACGCTATTGAAGAAGCCAACGGCACCAAACTGAAAGATGCCGGGAAAAGCGTGTTCCAGGATATTTCGTTTAACACTGACCGCTTGGGTGAAGAAAAACAGAAGAACACCATCCTGCGCCAGCTGCTGGAAGACTATGCCGGTGAAGATCTTAACCTGAAGCCAAGCCGTGTAGGTACGCTGGACGTTATCGGTAATGCCTATGAATATCTGATCAAAAACTTTGCTGCCAGTGGTGGACAGAAGGCCGGTGAGTTCTATACCCCTCCGGAGGTCTCGGACCTGATTGCTGAACTGCTTGATCCGCAACCGGGTGACACCATCTGTGACCCTGCCTGTGGTTCTGGTTCGTTGTTAATGAAGTGTGGGCGTAAAATTGTCTCCGGGCATGACAGCCGTAATTATGCGTTGTTTGGTCAGGAAGCGATCGGTTCTACGTGGTCGCTGGCGAAAATGAATATGTTCCTGCACGGGGAAGACAACCATAAAATCGAATGGGGCGATACCATTCGTAACCCGAAGCTGCTCGATAAAAATGGCGACCTGATGCTGTTTGATATAGTGACCGCTAACCCGCCGTTCAGCCTGGATAAGTGGGGACATGACGAGGCCGAGAACGATAAGTTTGGTCGTTTCCGTCGCGGTGTGCCGCCGAAGACTAAAGGCGATTACGCCTTTATCTCGCATATGATAGAAACCCTGAAACCGGGGACAGGTCGTATGGGCGTAGTCGTACCACACGGTGTGCTGTTCCGTGGCTCCAGCGAAGGTAAAATTCGCCAGAAACTGATTGATGAAAATCTGCTGGATGCTGTGATTGGCCTGCCTGAAAAACTGTTCTACGGTACGGGTATTCCCGCTGCGATTCTGATTTTCAAGAAGCAGAAAGTGGATGACAAGGTGCTGTTTATTGACGCCAGCCGCGAATTTAAGGCGGGTAAAAATCAGAACCAACTCAGCGTAGAAAATATCCAGAAGATCGTTAAAACCTATCAAGAAGGCGATAACGTCGAGAAATATGCCTACCTTGCCAGCCTGAAAGAGATTCAGGACAACGACTATAACCTCAATATTCCACGCTATGTTGATACTTTCGAGGAAGAGGATGAGATTGATTTATTGGCTGTTCGCGTTGAACGCGAGGAATTGAAGGCGGAACTGGCGAAACTGGAAACGGAGATGGCGGGGTATCTGAAGGAGTTGGGTTATGGTGCCTAAGGGGTGGTCAATCGTACATGTAAGTGACTTATTTGAGGTCCAGCTTGGGAAAATGCTTAATAAAGAGGCAAAGGCAAAAGGACCTCAGTTTAAATATTTGGGCAACTCCAATGTCAAATGGGGAAGCTTTGAACTATCAAACCTAAATACGATGTTTTTTAATGAAAGAGAAATTAATAAATTTTCGTTAAGAGTTGATGATATCGTTATGTGTGAAGGTGGTGAGGTCGGGCGTTGCGCAATTTGGCAGGGCCAAGAAGAACATATTTATTATCAAAAAGCGTTACATCGACTTCGTAGCAAAGGAAAAGTTAGTCCTTATTTTTTTCAAGCCTATATTGAGAGTATTGCTGGAACAAAGTTACTGGATGATTACACAACTCGAACAAGTATTGCTCATCTTACGAGAGAGAAGCTGTTAGCTTTACCTGTAGTTCTTCCCCCTCTTCCTGAACAGAAAAAAATCGCCCAAATTCTGTCAACTTGGGATAAGGCAATTGCGGTGACGGAAAAGCTTCTCGCCAACAGCCAGCAGCAGAAAAAATCCCTGATGCAACAATTGCTAACAGGGAAGAAAAGACTATTTAGTGAGAATGGCGAAAGATTCCATGCGAATTGGTCATATCTATCAATAGCCTCAGTATTTAGCATTATTACTGATTATGTCGCCAGTGGTAGCTTTGCCTCGTTAAGAGAAAATGTTTCAGTATCAGATGATGAAGATTTTGCTCACTATGTGAGACAAACTGATTTATCTGCGAGATTTAAGAATGATAATTTGAAGTGGGTTGACAAAAAAAGTTATGAGTTTCTTAAAAAATCCAATCTTTATGAAGGTGATATTCTTTTTGTAAATATCGGTGATTTAGGTAGGGTTTACTATATGCCAAAATTGAGTAAGCCAGCTACTGTTGCGCCAAATTTAGTAGTGTTGAGAGTGAATCATCAAAATGATTCTAAGTTCATTTACTATTTACTAGATAGCGATGTTGGTCAAAAAGAAATAGATAAAATAAAAAGTGGTACAGGCCTACCGAAAATCAGCAAAACAGAATTTAAAACGATGGGATTTAGTATACCCTCATTAGCTGAACAACAAAAAATCGCCGCTGTCCTGTCCGCTGCCGACGCCGAAATCTCCACCTTGGAGAAAAAAATCGCCTGCCTGAAAGACGAGAAAAAAGCCCTGATGCAGCAATTACTGACCGGGAAACGTCGTGTCAAAGTAGAAGCTGAAGAAGCCGTGAGTGCTTAACGCGAAGAACAAGGAAAGCTCATGAACCAGACGTACACGCCAAAGTTCCAGGAAGAATACAGCGCCAAAATTCCTGCGCTGACATTACTAACCAGCCTTGGCTGGACGTTTTTATCCCCGAAACAGATCATGGGTTATCGTGGTTATAAACAGGATGAGGTGGTGCTGCGTCCGGTTCTGCGTGAGGCGTTGTCGAAGCGTTCCTTTATGGCGAGCGGTAAAACTTGCCAGTTATCGGAAAAGGCACTGGATAACCTGATATCGCAGGTTTGTTCTCCGGCGTTGAACGAAGGGCTGCTGAAAGCCAATGAGCGGATGTATAACCATCTGCTCTACGGGATCGCCGTGACCGAGTTTGTCGATGGTAAGAAGGTCAACCCCACCATTGCGCTGATTGACTGGGAACATCCGGAAAATAACCAGTTCCACTTTACTGAAGAATTTACGGTATTGCGGTCAGGCGGTGTTGAAACCCGCAGACCGGATATTGTCTGTTTTGTTAATGGTATTCCGCTGGCTGTTATTGAAGCGAAAAGCCCGGCTGGTCACGGCAAGAAAGGGCCAACCATTGACGAGGGGATATCCCAGAGTATCCGAAATCAGCTCAATGATGAAATCCCGCAGCTGTTTGCCTACAGCCAGATATTACTGTCGATTAACGGGCATGACGGGCGCTACGGTACCTGTCATACACCAATGAAATTCTGGGCGGCATGGCGCGAAGAAGATATTACTGACGCGCAGATGTATGCGCTGCGCAACCATAAGTTATCGACTGAACAAATTCATGCGTTGTTTGATCATCGTCCTTCAGCCGATCTCGACTGGTACCAACAGTTAGTAGCCGCTGGTGAACTGGCTGTCAGTGGACAGGATAAGCTGCTTATCAGCCTGCTTTCGCCGGAACGTCTGCTGGAGATGACCCGCTTCTTCACCCTGTTTGATAAAAAGACCGGCAAGATTGTCGCCCGCTATCAGCAGGTGTTCGGGATTAAAAGACTGCTGGAACGCATCAGTATTCGCAGACCGGATGGGGGCAGGGAAGGTGGGGTGATCTGGCATACCACGGGGTCAGGTAAATCGTACACCATGGTTTTCCTCAGCAAGGCGCTGATCCTTCATGACAGCCTGAAGCAGTGTCGCATTGTGGTGGTGACGGACCGTGTCGATCTTGAAGGGCAGCTCAGCGGTACTTTCGCTTCTGGTGGAGAACTGGCCGGGAAGGATGATAAGGCCAAAGCGATGGCGACCTCAGGTCAGAAGCTTGCACTGCAAATTGGCTCTGGTAAAGAACGTATAATCTTTACCCTTATCCAGAAATTTAACTCAGCGACAAAATTGCCTGAATGCGTCAACACCAGCCCCGACATCATCGTTCTGATTGATGAAGGACACCGTAGCCAGGGGGGGGAGAACCATGTGCGAATGAAACTGGCACTGCCGAACGCCGCCTTTGTGGCATTTACTGGAACGCCATTACTAAAAGAAGATAAGACCACCAATAAATTCGGGCCGATTGTCCATGCTTATACCATGCAGCGGGCGGTAGAAGATCAGGCCGTGACGCCTCTGCTTTATGAGGAACGTATTCCTGATCTTGAGGTAAACGACCGGGCAATAGATGCGTGGTTTGACCGTATTACCGATGGGTTAAGTGAAGCGCAAAAAGACGACCTTAAGCGTAAATACGCCCGTAAAGGTGAGGTTTACAGTGCAGATGACCGCATCCGACTGATCGCGCTGGATATCGCCACTCACTTTTCGAAATACATTAATGACGGGCTGAAAGGGCAACTTGCCTGCGACAGCAAAATCTCCGCCATTAAGTATAAAAAGTATCTTGATGAAGCCGGGTTGTTTGAATCAGCAGTGGTGATCAGCCCGCCGGATACCAGGGAAGGGAACACCGAGGTAGATGAAAGCAAACTACCGGAAGTGACGAAATGGTGGAAGGATAACGTCGGCACCCAGGATGAGTCTGTGTATACCCGCAATATCATTAGCCGTTTCGATACCGATGATAAGCTCAAATTGCTGATCGTAGTTGATAAACTGCTCACCGGGTTTGATGAACCGAAGAATACCGTGCTGTATATCGACAAACCGCTTAAGTCCCACAACCTAATCCAGGCGATTGCCCGGGTGAACCGACTGCATCCACTGAAAAAGTTTGGCCTGCTGATTGATTATCGCGGCATTCTGGCTGAGCTGGACACCACTATCGGTAAATATCAGGATCTCGCCTCCCGAACCCAGGGAGGATACGACATCAAAGATATTGACGGGCTGTACAGCGCCATGAGCTCTGAATACAAGCGCCTGCCGCATCTGTATAACCAGCTGTGGGCCATATTTGCTGGTGTCAAAAACAAAAATGATACTGAGCAGTTACGTGCGGTACTGGTGCCTAAAATGGAAGAACGTGACGGAGAGATGGTCGATATCCATCAGAAAACCCGTGATGATTTCTTCGAGGTGTTAACGGCCTTTGCCGGATGCCTGAAAGTGGCACTGCAGTCCGCTACCTTCTTCACCGATAAGAGCTTTACGGAACAAGACCGAAATCTCTATAAAGAAACCGTAAAACAGATGTCCAGCCTGCGACAGTGGGCAATGCAGGTCAGCGGCGAGCAGGTCAATTATGACGACTACGCTGAGCAGGTGAAAAAACTGCTGGATAAGCATGTCACCGGCGTTGAGGTTCGTGAACCGGATGGCGTGTATGAAGTCGGTAAAATGGGCAAGAGTGAAAAGCCCGAAGAGTGGGACAACAATAAAACCCGCAATGAAACCGACATCATCAAAACCCGTGTGACAAAGATGATTGAGCAGGAGCTGCGTGACGACCCGTATGCTCAGGAGGCCTTTTCCAAACTCCTGCGCATGGCAATCGAAGAGGCTGAAAAACTGTTCGACCATCCACTGAAACAATACCTCCTATTCCGTGAGTTTGAAGAAAAAGTTGAAGCCCGTAAGCTCGGCGATATCCCGGATGCACTGGCGGTAAACAAGCATGCTCAGGCGTATTACGGTGTATTTAAAAAAGAGCTACCGGAGGTTTTTGCGATTAACGACATTCAGGTGCAGGAGAAGTGGACGAAGCTGGCTTTTGAAGTGGACTGCATTATCGTCAAAGCAGTGGCAGAAAACTCCCTGAACCCTCAGGATATCGAGAAAGCAGTCAAGACAAATCTCTTACCGCTGCTGTTTACGGCCTGCCGGGAAATAGGGGCCGGAATGAACCAGGTAAACCGTATTGTGGAAACTATCATCCAGATACTGCGCGTTGGTTTGATGAAATCATGAGTGAAAAAGAGTCGCCAGCAATGAAAGCTATACGCATTGTCTATGGTGATGAAGCCATTGCCATACAGTGTGTTCCGCGTCAGGTCGTTAAGGGCAGGGTGCTCATCAAGGTGCATCCGGACTGCCGGGTTGTGGCCTCTGTACCGCCAGAAACACCGGAGCACGAGGTGTTGTCTGCGCTGAAAAAAAGAAGTCGCTGGATATACCAGCAACTGCGTGATTTCAGGGAGCAACAGACGCACATTGTTCCGCGTCAGTATGTCAGCGGAGAAAGCCATTACTATCTTGGCAGGCAATATCAGTTGAAAGTGACAGAAGACGCTACGGTGCCGCAACGAGTGAAAATGTTGCGTGGGCGACTGGAAGTGTCGGTCAGGCACAAATCGGCAGAAAAAGTTAAAGCGTTGCTGGCCGAATGGTATCGGGAACGCGCCAGAGATGTCTTCCAACGCAGACTAGATTTATTGATACCGCAGACCCTTTGGGTTAGTGAGCGTCCCCCGATACGTTTGCGGGCGATGCAAACGCAATGGGGTAACTGTTCAGCAAAAGGCTGTCTGACCCTGAATCCATGGCTGGTTAAGGCATCCTCAGAATGTATCGACTATGTCTTGCTACATGAGTTATGCCATGTTGCTGAGCACAACCACAGCGAGGAGTTTTACCGTCTGATGGGGCAGGTTATGCCGGGCTGGGAAAAGGTTAAGAAACGGCTGGACGGGATGGCTGGGATGTTGTTGGCTGATATGTGATTTTGGGGCTTATTCTAATTTAGAAACTAATCGGGGAAGTTATGTATTCAGTATCAAAGTATATTTTTTATACCACTCTGATTCTTTATGTCCTGACATTACTAACTGTCAGCTATGTTGGTGTCTGTTTAACTTATGTGGCTATTCCGGTGATTGTTGTTTCTGGATTATTAATGAAACTTCTCGGTAAAAGAAAGAGTAAATCAGGAGAAGTATCAAATGTCGTAGCCAGGGTGCTAAATGATACAAATGCCGGGCTGGAACGTTTTAATGAAGGCATGCACTGGTTCAATGAGAAAAACAGAATCATAAATGAAAAAACAAAACCTCTTAACGAACAAATTCATGCAATAAGAATGAAAATGATTGAGTCGGAGGTAAAGTTAAAATATGAAAATGACCCTGAAAAAAGAAAAACACTTAATGTTTTAATTGAAAGTATGGAAAAAGATATCAGGATTATACAATCCCAGAAACATGAAATTAAAATGGCGATAGAGATAAATATTGTCCGCAAGAGGATTAATGAATAATGTTTGAGTTTTCTGCATAGATATTGATTAATGTTGACAGTTTTCAATAACTAAAATATCAAACAAATGGCATAGTAAACATGATTGTTAAAGGGAGGTTATATTGCATTCTGAAGCGTTGGCTATCGAATTTATTGAACAACTCAAAGGCATCTCGGTTGAGGATGATGTTGAATTCAATTTTTTTGAATTGGGAGGTTCCGGATATCTCGAAAACCCAACAACGGATTTGATGGCTTTGTTTATGGGAGCCCAGAAAATGGTGCCGCCATGGTTGCTAAAAGCATTGTTATGTTGCCTGGATGATTCCCTCGATGTTGATGAAATTGATTTCACCTCTCTGGAATTAATGAGAGAGGCCAGAACAGAGGATGGGAAATATCTTGATATTCTTATCAGACATGATGAATTCATCATAGGTATTGAGCATAAAGTTTTGGCTGATACATATAATCCTTTTCCCAGCTATGTAAGTCTCATTGATAGCTACGGCGGCAACAATCAAAATCTTTTTCGTTGTATATTAAAGCCTGATGGTAACTGCGCTAAAGGCGTAGACGGTTGGCGACTGATCAATTATTCATTGCTGCTGGAAAGCGCCATCCGACGTCTGGGGTTAGAGATGATGAATCAAGATTTCAGCAAGTGGACAGTTTTTTATCAGGAGTTTTTAAGTCATCTTAAAAAATTGAGTGAGGCTGGTATGGATAATGTATCTGATAAAAATGTTGAGTTTGTTACTGAAAATTTCTCGGCTTTGATAAAGTCGGTTAAATTGCTGGAAATGTACCAAAATGCAATCACGGAGGAAGCGAAATCGGTTGTCTCAGAAGTACTGCCTGATATTCATATAGCAACAGGAATTAATAACTGGAAGGGTTACTATAAAGCAATTCATCTTATGCCAGGATGCTGGGGGCAAGGTAAAACAGGAGTTACACTAGTTTACCGCCCTAATGAAGATGGAAGAGGTGAAGCAGAATTCTACGTAAATGGTTGGATACATTCAGATGATTACTCTGAAGTTAATGCACTAAAAGAAGAAATACGAGTTGCTTTAAGTACTGGTAATTTTATTCCAACTGCCAGCCCTGAAGACTACGAGGTATTAATTACAGGGAAGGGACAAGTACTTGAGCTGAGCTTTTGGGGGAATACGAGAAGCAAAAAAGATGCACTGGTACTTCTTAAGGATATGACTAAGTGGATTGACTCAAAAATAAGAACATAAGTAACATCACTGAGTGAAAACGCTCTGCTTTAACTTGGGGATTATTAGGCTGGGAATTAAAGTATCGAATGAAAAGATATTGAAATAAAAGGAGAATATTCAAATGATTTATCAGTGTAATACGTGCAGTAGAACGACTTTTGAGGTTAATTGTCCCTGGTGTAGCGGAGTTTCACCTGTTAAAACAACTGCATGGGGTTCAGCATCATCGACCGCACAAGCAGTAGATATACAACGTATGACGCCATTGAATCCATCGTTTTATCCGGAGTTTCAGTATCGTTCAAAGGGTGTACTGAAAGATCTGTTTGGGAAGAAAAAAGAACAAACTCAGCTTAATCAATTGCTTGAAAATGTTCTCGAAAAATACTCCAGTTTAAAGGATCCATATTTTACTAACTTCATTTACACTTCCAGATTCTCACATAATAATAAATCGGAAGCAGATTTCTCAACAGATAATGGTACATACTCCGAATTACAACTTTTCCGTGAGGTGTTGGTCAGAAAAGGGTTCAATGAGCTTGAGGAATTACCTGAGCTATTAGATAAACTACTCCTTACCACGTCATTTAACGCTCTATATTATGGTTTCGCTAAGGAAGTTAAACGGCATGTTAAATCTACAGTTACTGAATCCTTGAGGTCATGGATTGAGGAAGCGGGTACCACTTTTCGGGCAGATCTTTCATTATTTTTATTCTATATATGGCGCAATAAGATAGAGTTCTCATCAGTAGAATTCAATGAAAAAGCGGAGGCCACGCCTGGTGTCCCTTTGGTTTTATTTGATGAAGTAAAAAAATACTTAGCTGTGTGCGAACGTATTTATTTTGATATTCTGGTTGATAGATTAGCTATACGCCTTGAGCATTTTAACCCTAATAAATTCGTCACCATGTATTTAGTTGATGCAATGGACGGTTTCCAGTTCGAAGATTTCCTTGTGGAAATATTCCAGACTATGGGTTATGACGTCAAAGAAACTAAGAGAACGCAAGATCAGGGTGCAGATCTTTTCGTCACTCGATTTGGTAAGGGTATGGTTATTCAGGCGAAAAATTATTCTGGTTCTGTAGGTAACTCGGCGGTGCAGCAGGTGATCTCTGCAAAAACGTTCTATGGTTGTGATGAGGCGATGGTTGTGACTAATTCCTACTTCACACGCTCTGCTAAAGAGTTAGCTGAGTCAGCCTTGGTACGTCTGATCGACAGGGATGAACTGCAAAAGTATCTGGATGATTACAATCAGAAGATAATCGAAGATTTCCAGTCAAACTCGTAACTTTGCAGTCATATAGATATAGCAAAGCACAGGTAGGCCTCCTTGAGAGGGAGACTTACCTGTGTTGTTCTGAGGTGAGTAAAGCACTTCTGCTCAGGTGGCCAAATTCACTAAACCACTTCATTCCTATGAGACATAATGGCCTCGTCATCCAGCCAGAAAGCCATTGAGCCAAGGTTGAGCAGGGCTTTTTGTCGGTGTGACAATTGGTGGTTCTGAACCTCTGGTTTACTACATGACTGCATGTGTTGTCAGCAAATGCTTTAACAGTTCCTTCAGCTCAGCCAAAGCTCGATTTTTTCATCAAAGCCCAATTGGCGATGAAGATCACCAAAAATGATATGTTGCTTATATATACAGTACCAAATTCGATTTTCTCCATATAAGATAGATTGCATTTCCGCGGGTGTGGTTTACAAGGAAAGGCTGTCAGCATGCATCGCTCTGTTTCTGAGTTTTATCGCATCCCCCCTCTACTTATTCGTGCGCTAAAAAGCGGAGTCGCCTCCGTGGTGGAGTTTCATCTCAGCAGGGGATTGCCGAAAGATTCACGAGATTCTCTGGGAAATAGCCCATTGATGATTGCGGCCCAGAATGGGCATTTCGCTATTTGCGAAATGTTGTTGTGCGCGGGTGTCGATGTTGAGCATCAAAACAACCTCGGGTTTCGCGCCAGTGACCTCGCGCAGGAGCAAACGCTGCGTGATCTGTTAGCTCGTTATCGGAAATCTCCTCCGTCTGCCGGGCAGCAACTAGCAGTGGGGTTAGATGATGAGGCAAACATTGAGGTTGTAATTGAAGCCGATGTTGAAACAGAACTACCCGAAACCGAAGACGCAATGGATTTTATGCAGTGGGATGCTGAAATCGAATCGGAACCCGCCGATGATAATCTGACATTACGACACGCTTCCGCTGAGGCTCAGCGATTGTTATCCCACTATCGCCCTATAGATAACGCGGCTGAGTGGATCGATATCGAACTCTCGCTTCCAGACCCGCCGACGCCAGTTTCTCTCTCTCCGCAAAATTATCCCCATTTCTCAACGTTGCTCACTAGCGCACTGGATGCCGGTCGTGTCTCTGTTCGTGACATCAGGTCTGCCGGGGAAGATGATTTCGGCATGCCGTGGCCTGAATTCCAGGTCAGCGTAGAGGCATTGATCAAGGACTTACCTTTGATTGTGGATAGCGATGATGCTTTCCCGGAAAGTGATGCCTGTTGGGAATTAGCGGCGAGTGATGATCTCGAGCCATGGTTTGACGCTTTCGGTGCATTGCGGCAGTCCGGCATATTTGAACGCTATCTTTTGGACATTCGCCAATGGGATGTCGTCGATAAAACAAAGGAAGAGCGACTCGGGCAGCGCATGGATACGGCGCTTATCAACTTGATGACGATCCTGGTGAGATTACCTGAAGCAGAATATCTACAGTTGCTGCATCCGAATTGCCTTCCCTCGACATCGCCTGAGGTTACTGAAGAGGAAGACGACGCGGAAGAAGCGGATGAGGATATCTCTTCCGCAGCCGATGACGATGACGCCATCACCTTTAACGATCTGCTCATTCTGCTGAGAAGTGGGAAAGCTGAAGAATACCAGGAGACTCACATCCCTCGCCCGGAGTACCGTGACCTGCAGCAGATAGTCGAGCGCGCCCAAACGCTCATCCCTGATGAATGCCACAAAGTCAGTCTGTATGTCAGTAGTTACAGAGACGCATGGGAGGGGTTAATCCACGCCAATTTACGTCTTGTGGTCGCGATTGCGAAAAAACACTGCGGGCGAGGATTAGATATCGAGGACCTGATACAGGAAGGTAATCTGGGCTTGATCAAGGCCGTTGAAAAATTCGACTATAGGCGTGGATTCAAATTCTCCACCTATGCCTCTTGGTGGATTCGCCAGAAGATTACCCGTGCGATTGCCGATCAGGCTCGGCTCATTCGTTTACCCGTTCACTTCTATGAGCAATTCAGGCGCTGGCGGAGCAGTAGGGATCAGTTGCTGCATCTCCAGGGGATAACGCCAACCCTCAGACGGTTGCAGGAAATGACCGACCTGCCAGAGCGTCAACTTCTTCAGATGGCTAAATATGAAGAACAGACGGTGCTGATTGGTGATTTTCATGACGACGCTCAGGACCGCGAAGCAGCATTGTCGGGAGACGCGCTGCTGACCAGATGGGATTTCACCAGTGCTCCCGTTCAGTCTCTGGAGATAAGAGAACATATTTCATCTGTTCTGAATACGCTGTTGCCACGCGAAACACAGATCATAAAAATGCGTTTTGGCATCGGTATGACGCAAGATTTCACGCTGGAAGAGGTGGGTAAACAGTTTGATGTCACGCGAGAAAGGATACGTCAGATAGAAGCCAAAGCGCTCCGTAAGCTCCGCTATCACAGCCGGGCGTCGAAATTAGGCGGCTTCGTCGAACAGTGGGAAACCGCGTTGAGCGAGATGCAGGAAGAAGAAGAATGACGGCCATGCGCCATGCGCCACCGAATGCAGCCATTATGATCGAAGCGCTGCGAGGGCTCGGTTACAACACCGCCACCGCACTGGCAGACATCATCGACAACAGCATTAGTGCCGGTGCCCGTAAGGTCGATCTGACCTTTCACTGGCGTGAGTCGGATAGCTATATCGTGGTTCGGGATAATGGTTGCGGCATGTCGGCCGCTGAACTGGATGTTGCGATGCGGCTGGGGGTCAAAAACCCGCTGACAAAGCGTTCAGGACACGATCTGGGCCGCTTCGGTCTGGGACTCAAAACCGCCTCCTTTTCGCAATGTCGCCGTCTGACGGTCGCCTCCAAAAAAGAGGGGATAACGACCATCCTGCGGTGGGATCTGGACATTCTCGCCGCCAGTACGGACGACGGTTGGTATTTGCTTGAAGGCGCTGACCCAGGAAGTCAGGAGGCGTTAGCAAATGCGGAACCTGACTCCCACGGTACGGTGGTGCTGTGGGACGTTTTAGACCGAATTGTCACCCCCGGCTACGGTGAGAAAGATTTCCTCAATCTAATGGATGGCGTTGAACAACATCTGGCGATGGTATTTCACCGATTCCTTGAGGGGAACGCTCCCCGACTCACTCTAACCCTCAATGGTCGCAAAATTAAAGCCTGGGATCCCTTTCTCAGCGGGCATCCTTCCAAGCCCTGGCATTCGCCTTCGGCAATGGCGCCAGGCGCTCCTGCCGTGAAGGTGGAGTGTCATGTTCTGCCGCATCAGGATCACCTGACGACGCAGGAGTATCAACAGGCTCAAGGACCGGCAGGCTGGACGGCCCAGCAAGGATTTTATGTATACCGGAATGAGCGATTGCTGGTGGCGGGCAACTGGCTTGGACTCGGAAGTCCCCGGGCCTGGACGAAAGATGAAACCCACCGCCTTGCGCGAATCCGTCTGGATATCCCTAATGATGCCGACATAGACTGGAAGATTGATATTCGTAAGTCGATGGCCCGCCCACCGGTATCGCTGCGGCCTTGGTTAACCCAACTGGCGCAATCAACGCGTGACCGTGCGGTACGGACATTTGCAAAACGCGGGAAAATGAATAAGCGCAAGCCCGGCGAGGAACTTGTTCAGCTCTGGCAAGCGCAGAAGACGCCATCCGGTGTTCGTTATCAGATTTCGTTACAACATCCTGTTATCAGCAATGTCCTTTCGCAGGCCGGTGAGTTATCTCCACAAATTCAGGCCATGCTAAGACTGATTGAGGAAACCGTTCCAGTTCAGCAAATCTGGCTTGATACGGCTGAGACAAAAGAGACGCCGCGGACAGGTTTTGAAACTGCACCGCCCGCAGAGGTGTTGTCCGTATTGCAGGTCATGTACCAGACTATGGTTGGACAGCAGGCGATGTCACCGGCGCTGGCGAAACAGCACCTGCAAAATATGGAACCCTTCGATAATTATCCCGAATTAATTGCACAACTCCCCGACGATCAACATGAGAAATCGCTATGAGTCTTAATCCCTTGGATGACACGCAACTGAGTGTATTGCAGATTGTGCAAACGTTCCTGCAAAGTCAGGATAAAAGCACGATCACGCCCGGTATTTTGCGCCAACATATTGATATGGTTTGTCAGATGAAACCTGAGTGGAGCCGCCTTGATAGTCGGGAGATCCTGGTCGAAGAGTTGATCCGCCGTTACAGCATCTGGATGGGAGAAGATTCTTCTCTGAGTAATGACGAAGGGCATCAACCCTGGCTGACCGCTGATGCGAAACGCGAGTGGCGCTACTGGCATCGATATCGCCAGTGGCTTGGCAAAACGATGCCTTGGGGAGTCCTGGATACCCTTGACCGTTCAACGGATCGTGTTCTGGGATTACTTGAGCAACCGGGGCGGGAAGGGCGTTGGGACCGACGTGGGCTGGTGGTCGGCCATGTTCAGTCGGGGAAGACCAGCCACTATACCGGTCTAATCTGTAAAGCCGCGGATGCGGGATATAAGATAATCATTGTGCTCGCTGGTTTGCATAACAACCTCCGCTCTCAGACCCAAATGCGTCTTGATGAAGGATTTCTTGGTTACGAGACGAGCCCACTCAGAGAAAAAGTGACCATTATTGGGGTGGGCGATATTGATAGCGATCCTGTCATTCGTCCCAATTACGTCACTAACCGATCTGAAAAGGGCGACTTCAGCGCCGGAGTGGCTAAGAATCTGGGGATCAGCCCCGAGCAACGGCCCTGGCTGTTCGTAGTAAAGAAAAATAAGTCTATTTTGAAGCGCCTGCATACTTGGATTGAGAACCATGTTGCCACCAGCGTTGACCCAATCACCGGAAAGCGTTTTGTTTCGGAATTACCGCTGCTGATGATTGATGATGAAGCGGATAACGCCTCAGTTGATACGGGGGAAATTGTCTACGATGACGATGGAAAACCGGATGCTGAACATCAGCCAACGGCAATAAATAGTCTGATTCGTAAGCTGTTGATGCAGTTTAGCCGTAAGGCGTATGTCGGATATACCGCTACGCCCTTTGCCAATATTTTTATTCACGAGAGCAATGAAACACGTGACGAAGGTCCGGATTTGTTCCCTTCCGCCTTTATCATTAATCTCGGCGCACCCTCTAACTACATCGGCCCTGCAAGGGTATTTGGGCGGGCCACCGCGGAAGGCCGGACCGGAGAGTTGCCTTTGATTAGGCGAGTGAGTGATCACTGTAGCGATGACGGAAAAAGGGGGTGGATGCCGGTTTCTCATAAGAGTTCGCACTATCCCACACTGGATACGCTAACTCATTTCCCGGACTCGTTAAAACACGCCATCGACAGTTTTTTATTAGCATGCTGTGTCAGAGAATTACGTGGTCAGGGAGAAAAACACAGTTCGATGCTGGTCCATGTGACTCGCTTCAATAAGGTGCAATCGGTTGTTTATGAAAATATTGATGCCTACATTCAGGACGCGAGGCAGCGACTGACGCGAAGGATTGGACACGAACCTTTTTTATATCAGCTTGAGTCACTCTGGCAGGCCGATTTTTTGCCGACGAATCAGGCGATCCGCGACGTTATGCCGCAGCAGGTTCCGGACGACGCCTTCGAATGGCAGGAGATCGTCGACAAGCTGTACACCGTGATAGAAAACGTGTCGGTACGAATGATAAACGGAACGGCGAAGGATGCGCTTGATTATTCGGACAGTGCGACAGGCTTAAAAGTCATTGCGATTGGCGGAGACAAACTGGCTCGAGGGCTAACGCTTGAGGGATTATGCACTAGTTATTTTTTACGCGCCTCCCGCATGTATGACACGTTAATGCAGATGGGGCGTTGGTTTGGTTATCGCCAGGGATATCTGGATGTATGCCGGCTTTATACCACCGATGAGCTGATTGAATGGTTTGAGCACATTGCGGATGCGTCAGAAGAGCTGCGGGAAGAGTTTGACAATATGGTCGCCAGCGGCGGCACCCCACGCGATTTCGGGCTAAAAGTGAAATCACACCCTGTGTTAATGGTGACCTCGCCCTTAAAAATGCGTAGCGCGCGTTCACTATGGCTCTCTTTCAGCGGCACGGTGGTCGAAACGATTTCGTTGTTTAAAGAACAGGAGTATCACAAGCGTAACTACGTGGCTTTCCAGCGTCTGACCGGGCGCGTCGGTGCTGGCGCGCCGATACCTGAGAGACGACGCGGAGATAAGATTGAAAAATGGAATGGGGTCATTTGGCAAAATATCTCCCCTGAGCCGATCATCGATTTCTTAACGGAATATGAGACCCATGCTCAGGCCAGAAAAGCTAACAGCAAACTACTGGCGGATTTTGTTATGCGGATGAATCGTGTTGATGAACTCACCCAATGGACGGTGGCGGTGATAGGAGGTGGCATCGATCGTCATCACGATGTTTGCGGCTTTTCCGTACCGCTTATGATGCGTAAAGCGTCTGAAGGGATCACTGACCGTTATTCCATTGGCCGTTTACTTTCCCCACGCGATGAAGGGATTGACTGTGATGAATCAACTTGGCTTGCTGCGCTGGAAGAAACGCAGCGTATTTTTCATGCCGATCCCGGACGCAATGAAGGGCGAGAGGAGCCCGTCGTTCCAGGTGGCGTGGTACTGCGTCGGATTAAAGGATTTGGCATTAACGACATTCCAGCACAGCGTCAAAAAGGTTTATTGCTCATTTACTTACTGGACCCGCAGCAGGCATTGTCGGCAGCGGAATATCATGACGATGCCTTACCTGTGGTGGCTTTTGGCATCAGTTTTCCAGGAAGCCGCAGTGGAGTAACGGTGGAGTACAAAGTGAACAACGTACTATGGGAGCAAGAGTATGGTGCGGCTGAGTAAAGACGATCTGCTGGCGGCCTGGAAAGCCTTAGATCGATCTCAGATAGACGAACTGCCTGGCGCTCAGGGCTGGCGTGGGATTCGGCTTTTTACGCACCAGGGCTGTAGCTTTCATGCCGGGCGTCGTCAGCCTGATAATGAAGAAATGCTGATTGCCGTGTTTCCTCATCCTCTTTCGCCTGGGTCGGCGGCGCTGCCATCTTGTAAAGGATTCCGCGTTGAGATGGCCGGAACAGAGGAGGGGTGGCAGAACGGTTTGATGCTCCGTCGCCAGCAAACAGGGAATGTGGATGTCTTTACGACGATGATTCTGGATATTCTCCATTCGCTCCTGAACGTTTCGAGACCGCGCCTGTTTGAAACTCTGCTTCGTCGGATTCGTTTATGGCAGGCGTTTATGGAGCGCGATACCCGTCCACTTAGTCAAGAAGAAGAAGTTGGGTTAATCGGGGAATTGACGTGTCTGGAGCGGTTGATCGAGAGCGGTCTTGCTTCGTCAACGGCAGTCGAAGCATGGATAGGACCGCAGCATGGGCTACAGGATTTTGCACTTGATGAACGCGCCATTGAGATAAAAAGCACCACTGCAGCGCAGGGCTTTTGCGTAACTATCCACTCTCTTGAACAACTAGACTGGCTGCGGGCAGGATCGCTTGTATTGTGTGGTTTGCGCTTCAGCGAGCATCCCACCGGTGCAACCCTGAATGACATCATTAGCCGTCTTCGTCAACGGCTTGAGGGGAACGCTACGGCGGCTTGTCTTTTTGAGGGATCGCTTTGTCACGTCGGATATTTCACTGAACATGCTGAATTCTATACACGTCATTTCTTGCTGACAGAGGCGTTCGCACTCCCCATTGAAGCGGATTTCCCCTCTTTGACGCATGCAAATGTCCCGTTGCCGGTGGTGAGTGCGTGCTATCAACTCGAACTCCAGACACTTATTCCTCAGGCCCAAGATTTTAACCAGTGCTTGTCACACTTTGCAGGATTACCGCATGGAACTTATTGATTTTTTACGTCAAACCCAGAATGAGATTCGCAAGGAATATCAGGACCAAATGGCTCAGCCAGGGGTTGAGTCGCCTTTTCCGGAGCTGATTTTTACCGATATTGTTATGCGTCATATGGCCGATATCGGTATGACATTCGATGATGCCGAGACGTGTCACTTTATGGCGAAAGTCAGTGGACACAATGTGCGTCTCAGCGGTTATGCCTTCTCAGAAGATGGTGATCAACTTGACCTTTTTGTCAGCATTTATCACGGTAGCGACGAGCTTTGCCACGTCCCGGATGCAGAGACAAAAGCGATTGCCGGTCACTGCATTCAATTTTTGCAGAAGTGCGTTGACGGTAAATTATCATCCACGCTCGATCAGTCCAATGATGCCTGGCAACTGGTGACGACCATCGAACAGTCCTATACGGAACTGGAGCAAATCAGAATTTATGTTCTGACCGATGGTCAGGTGAAAACCCGCTGGTATCAGTCCCGTGACGTTGCCGGTAAAACCATTAAATTAGAGGTTATGGACATTGTCCGCCTGTTTAACCACTGGCAGGAAGGTAAGCCACGCGACGAACTGCAGATTAATTTTGATGAGGTGGCGGGGGGCGCACTTCCCTGTGTCTGGATCCCGGATGAAATGGGTGAATATGATTATGCGCTGACGGTGGTTCCGGGCGAGACGCTGCGATTTATCTATGAAAAATATGGCAACCGGATTCTGGAAGCGAACGTTCGCTCATTTCTGAGCCAGACGGGGAAAGTCAACAAAGGGATTCGTGACACTTTACGTGAGCAGCCTGAGCGTTTTATGGCTTATAACAACGGCATTGTGATTGTTGCCGATCAGGTCAGGCTTGGTGAAGCACCGGGAGGTGGCCCTGGTATTGCGTGGATGCAGGGGATGCAGATCGTCAACGGTGGGCAGACGACGGCTTCCATGTTTTTCACCAAAAAGAAATTTCCGGCAACCAATCTGCGTAACGTGCGTGTACCCGCAAAAGTCATTGTGCTGAAACAGACGAATAATGCACAAGAAGAGATGTTAATTGCGGATATTTCGCGCTTCTCGAATAGCCAGAATAAAGTCAATATTTCCGATCTGTCAGCCAATCGACCGGTACATGTACAGCTGGAAAAAATGGCAAACACGGTGTATTGCCCGGACGGATACAGTCGTTGGTTTTACGAGCGAGCAAACGGCAGTTATAAGGTTATGCTGGAACGAGAAGGTAAAACACCAGCGGGAATTAAACGGTTAAAAGACGCCATTCCTCCATCTCGTCGGATAACGAAAACGGATTTCGCAAAATATCACTGTGCCTGGCTCCAGCGTCCGGATTTAGTCAGCCTCGGCGGACAGAAAAACTTTGCCGCATTAATGACGATGATTGACAAGGATACTGAGCGTTATGGGGATGAACTGAATATTGAAACTTTTAAAAATTATATCGCTCAGGCCATTATTTATAAGAAAGCCTATAAGTTGATTAATTCACTTTTCCCCGCATTTAAGGCGAATATCGCCGCCTATACTGTTGCCGCCTATTCATATCTTTATGGTAACGAAACGGACCTGAGAGAGATTTGGAATCAACAGGGCATTGAGGAAACGATGGGCAACCGGCTTGTCAGCTTAGCACATCGGGTGAATAGTCTTCTGATTGAATCCGCGAATGGAAGGATGATATCGGAGTGGGCGAAGAAGCCTGAATGCTGGGAGTATGTGCGCAGTAAAATCTATTTCTCCGCACATGGAAAAATGGAAGATCATATGAGTAGTTAAATTGTCCACTGAGTTCATGATCGAAGCCCCGCGTATGTGTTATGGATTGCTCGCAGCGGGGCTTTGTTGAATAAACCGAACTTTTTCTTAGTGGAAGACTTAGATTACACATCACCTTGCAACGCTGGTAGCCCCATGGCGCTTCACATCATCATTCTTTAAAAGATTCTCAGGCAGGAAACTGTTCTCCTGTGCTTTTTCTGTGCTCAACGTTATCCAAGTCTATCTATTTACTGCCAATTACAAAAAATAAATAAACAATTGCAGCAAAGTTTCGCAATGCATCGCTATATAACTCATTGATTATAAATAGAATTTAAAATCCCTCGGCGTTCGCGCTGTGTGGGTTCAAGTCCCACTCCGGCTACCATGGGAAACAAAGAATAATCAAAGCAATAAGCAGTGTCGTGAAACCACCGAAAGGTGGTTTTTTTGTGCCTCCAGTTTAGCGCGAAGTGAGCGTATCTCATCGTCATCACGATTGTGCTGTGCCCGGATATTTGCTGCCATACCAGAACGTTAAGCCTAACTCTCTAATATCAAGCCCGGAAAGCAGGGCGATTGTCAGCTAACCTGCAACCAATCTTAAACAAACATTTCACTCGCCAGACACAGGTTGCCGCCGCTGATAAACTGGTTGGTATCCACCCTGGAGAGCGGAAGGTTATTGTCATGCAATATGAAGAACAGCAGCTTATCAACGGACTTTTCGAGCGTCTTAAACAGGCCGGACAACAAAACAGCCAACGGGATGCAGATGCGGAGCGTCAGATCGCTGAATTTGTCAGACAGCAGCCTGCGGCCCCCTACTATATGGCGCAGTCGATTTTGATTCAGGAAGCGGCGCTGAAACGTCTGCAGGCCCGGGTTCAGGAGCTTGAAAGCGAATTAGCCGCGCAAAAAAGCAAACCCTCGACGGGCGGCAGTTTCCTCGGCGGCCTGTTTGGTGGCGGGAAAAGTAACCCGCAGCCTGACAACAGCTGGAATGCCCAGCCGCAACAGCCACCGGCCCAGGATTACTCTCGGGCGCCAGCGCCAGCTACTCGCGGCGGCGGTTTTATGGCTGGCGCGCTCCAGACAGCCGCTGGCGTGGCCGGTGGCATCGCGCTTGCTGAGATGCTTACCAGCATGTTCCATCAGTCGCGACCGGAAGAGATCGTGAACATCATCGAAGAGCCGACAATGCCGGTCGGTGGTGAACCGTTTGTCGGTAATCAATACGGCGATGTTAATAACGTCTCTGACACCCGTTTCCTCAACCAGAACGATCCGTTCGGCAATACTAACGACGCCTGGCAGAACGACAATGTAGATGACGACTACAGCAATGACGACGACAGTTTTATTTAACGACGCTATCGTGAAACCACAGAAATGAAGTGAACCCCGAAAGTTGGGTATCCAACGATTAGGGGTTTTGCGTTTCCGGGTCAAAAAAGCCTTCGAGGCTAAGCCTGAAGGCTCATAAATCACATTCTTTTTACTGCTTTTCTTACTAACAAACCTGTAAGAATTGCCGGAAGCAATCCAAACAAAGAGGCGATATCGACTAACGTATCCTCCAGTTCTTCTATCCCGTATGTCCCGAAATGGTCCATCACGGCATAAGCCCATTCGGCAGGTGTCACATCACACCCCGCCCAAATACGCCTTTCTCACTTCCTGATTCCCCATCAATTCCTCACCGCTGCCGCTCAGCCGGATCTGTCCGTTCACCATCACATACCCACGGTCAGAGAGCTTCAACGCATGGTGCGCATTCTGCTCCACCAGAAAAATGGTCATGCCGCTTCGGGCCAGCTCGCGCAGCGTCTGGAAGATCTGCTTCACCACAATCGGGGCTAAGCCCAGGCTGGGCTCATCCAGCAGCAGCAGCTTCGGACGGCTCATCAGCGCCCGGGCGATCGCCAGCATCTGCTGTTCTCCACCGGACATGGTCATCGCGCGCTGTTTACGTCGCTCTTTAAGGCGAGGGAAAAGGTCGAACATGGTTTGCATATCTTCAGCCGCAAACTGATTGCCGATGGGAATGGTCCCCATCAGCAGGTTCTCTTCAACGGTCATATCCGGGAAGATACGTCTGCCTTCCGGTGCCTGCGCAATGCCGCCGGACGCAACGTAGTGGGTGGATTGATGGCTGATGTCTTCACCACAGAACAGGATCTGCCCGCTGCGTATACGGGGCTGGCCGAAGATGGACATCAGCAATGTCGATTTACCCGCGCCGTTTGCGCCAATCAGCGCCACGGTTTCCCCCTTATTCACCTCAAGAGAGACCTGCTTCAGCGCCTGAATGACGCCGTAAAACACATCCACCTCGCGAAAAGCCAGCAGCGGTTCGCTCATAGGGAGACCTCGCTTTCATCCGTGCCCAGGTAGGCGGCAATGACCTTTTCATCATGCTGGATCTGCTCGGGTTTCCCCCTGGCAATAACATTGCCGTGGTCGAGCACGATAATGTCGTCCGAAATGTCCATCACCATCCCCATATCATGCTCAATCAGCAATACCGTGATGTCGTGATGATCCCGCAGAAAGCGAATAATGCCGCTCAGCTTGTGCGTTTCAACCGGGTTAAGCCCGGCGGCGGGTTCATCCAGACAGATCATTTCCGGCCCGGTACACATTGCCCGCGCGATTTCCAGTCGCCGCTGCTGGCCGTATGACATCTCTCCCGCCAGGCGATTGGCGCACTCCACCAGATCCACCACTTCCAGCCAGTAGAAGGCTCTGTCCAGGGCGTCGCTTTCCGCCCGCCGGTATGCCGTCGTATTTAAGATCCCGGCGAGCAGATTACGGTTAACGCGCATATGCTGCGCGACCAGCAGGTTTTCCACGACCGACATCTCGCGAAAAAGGCGGATATTTTGAAACGTGCGCGCCAGCCCGGCACGGTTGACCAGGTGGGTTCCGCCGAACATTTTGTAGAAAAGACGCTGCCCGAACTGCGCGGGGTTAATCCAGTCGCCGGGCTGGAATTTTTGCCCGAGGACCTGAATAACATTGGTCGTTTTATGGCGGGTATTAAACAAAATGTTGCCGCCGGAGGCTCTGTAGAAGCCCGTCAGGCAGTTAAACACGGTTGTTTTTCCCGCCCCGTTGGGGCCAATCAGGGCGGTAATGGAGCCGCGCTGCACGTCCAGGTTGACGTCGTTTAGCGCCTTAATCCCGCCAAAATGCATCATCAGATGCTCAACGCGTAATATCGTTTCGTTCATGGTGCGACGCCCTTACGCACGGCAAACCCGCTGCGGTTAATGCGGATCAAACCGCGTGGACGCCAGATCATCATCACCACCATCAGCATGCCAAACAGCAGGACGCGGTACTCGGCAAAACTGCGCAGCAGCTCCGGCGTTACCGTGAGCACAAAGGCGGCCAGCACTACGCCCAGCGTCGAGCCCATCCCGCCCAGCACCACAATGGCGAGGATCAGCGCCGATTCAAAGAAGGTAAAGGAGGTTGGATTCACGAACCCCTGATAGGTGGCGAAGAACACCCCGGCAATGCCTGCGGTGGACGCGCCCAGCGTAAAGGCGGAAAGCTTAACCAGAACATGATTCAACCCCATTGAGCGGCAGGCAATTTCGTCTTCGCGCAGGGCTTCCCACGCCCGACCAATCGGCATGCGCGTCAGGCGGTGCTTGATGTAAAGCACCAGCATCACCACCAGAAACAGCACCGCGTAGATAAAGATAAACTTCATGTTCGGGTTGTAGGTCAGGTGGAAAAATTCGTGGAAGGGCACGCCGCCTTCTTTCGCGCGTCGCCCAAATTCCAGACCGAAAAAGGTGGGGGGAGGGGCCGACACGCCGTTGGGGCCGCCGGTGAAGGTCAGCCAGTTGTTCAGTATCAGGCGAATAATCTCCCCGAAGCCGAGGGTGACGATGGCCAGATAGTCACCGTGCATGCGCAGTACCGGGAAGCCGAGCAGGGCGCCTGCGGCGGCGGCCATGATTGCCGCCAGCGGCAGCATGCTCCAGAAGCCCAGGCCGAGATACTGGTATCCCAGCGCCAGGCCGTACGCCCCAATCGCGTAGAACGCGACATATCCCAGATCCAGCAGGCCGGCCAGGCCCACGACGATGTTCAGCCCCAGACCGAGAAGCACGTAGATCAGCCCGAGGATGGCGACGGTCAGAACATACTTGGTGGCGACAAACGGAAAGCAAATCGCAAGGGTAATCACCAGAGGAATAATCCAGCGCATGCGGCTTTTATATTCCGGGGGGCGGACATATACGCCCGCGCTGTCGGCCTCGAAGCGCGCCTGGAAACGAGCACCTGCAGCGGTACCTAAAAAAGCGCTCAGCAGAAAACGCCCCGCCATGACAATGCCCACCATCCAGGCCAGGCGCTGCCCGGCGAAGGTAAAGCTATATCCGTCCAGCACCACACCTGCAATGGGGCCGAAGATAATCAGCGCAATCAGCCCGGAAAAAATTGCGTCCAGAATGCAGCGTTTAAGTGAAAAACCGTGTGACGTCATCATTGTCTCCCTCACACTTTGGCCACAATCGGGCGCCCGAGCAGCCCCTGAGGGCGGAAAATCAGGATCATCACCAGCAGGCCAAACGAGAAGACATCTTTATAGTCCGAGTTCACCATGCCCGAGAACTGCGCTTCCGCCACGCCCAGGATAAGGCCACCGAGCATGGCGCCGGGGAGGGAACCGATGCCGCCCAGTACCGCCGCCGTGAAGGCTTTAATGCCGATCACGAACCCGACGTAGAAATCAAAGGTGCCGTAATTCATGGTGATCAGCACCCCCGCCAGGCCCGCCATCGCCGCGCCGATGACGAAGACCAGCGAAATAATCCGGTCGGTGTTAATCCCCAGAATGGAGGCCATTTTGCGATCCTGCTGCACCGCACGGCACATCCGCCCCAGCCGGGTACGGTTGATTATCCAGGTGAGCACCAGCATGCCGGCAAACGAGGCCACCAGAATAAACACTTTGGTGTAGGTTATCTGCACGAACCCTTCGCCCAGATGCAGGCGAATCACGCCGTCCAGCATGGTTGGTACCCCTTGCTGGCGCGGGCCCTGGCTCAGCTGCGCGTAGTTTTGCAGGATAAGCGATATCCCGATGGCGGAGATCAGCGGTGCCAGGCGCGTGGAGTTGCGCAGCGGCTTATAGGCGATACGCTCGATGGTCCAGCCGTACACCCCGGTGACCACAATGGTGAACACCAGCGTGCCGAGGATCAGCAGCGGGAAGGACTGCAGGCCGAAGAATGAGAGCAGCGCCAGGCCAATGGCGCAGAGATAGGCGGAAATCATATACACTTCGCCGTGGGCGAAATTAATCATGCCGATAATGCCGTACACCATGGTGTAGCCGATGGCGATCAGGCCGTAGACGGAACCCAGCGTTAAGCCATTGATTAACTGTTGCAGGAAGAATGTACTCATTTTAGCGCG
Source organism: Enterobacter sp. CFEC122 (assembly GCF_052983755.1). Classification (NCBI taxonomy): domain Bacteria; kingdom Pseudomonadati; phylum Pseudomonadota; class Gammaproteobacteria; order Enterobacterales; family Enterobacteriaceae; genus Enterobacter; species Enterobacter sp. CFEC122. The sequence continues at coordinate 38,726 of NZ_JBRIQR010000010.1, forward strand.
CTCGTTTTATAGGCTGCGCGAGCCGCGCAGCCTGATGTTTATTACGCGCCGACGGGCGAGCCCATCGACGTTGAGCGTGACTCCGTCCCGTTACTCCACTTCCTTATATTTTCCTTTGTCGTCCCACTGGTAAACCACGTAGTCAGAGACTTTCAGATCGCCTTTGCTGTCCCAGGCTTTTTTGCCCATCACCGTGTCGACGGAATTGGCCTTCAGCCACTCGCTGGCTTTGGCAGAGTCCTTGCCGCCAGTGGCCTTGAAGGCCGCGGCAATCGCCTGTACCGAGGCGTAGGAGTAGAGGGTGTAACCTTCCGGCTCGAATTTACCGGCGCGGAATTTCTCGATTACCGCTTTGCCGTCCGGGATCAGGCGCGGATCTTTACCGAAGGTCATGTAAATGCCATTGGTATATTGCGGGCCGCCCGCCGCGGTCACCATCTCTTCGTTGACGATACAGTCCCCGGAGAAGAATTTCGCCTGCACGCCCTGCTCACGCATCTGGCGAACCAGCGGGCCGGCTTCCGGATGACAGCCACCGAAGAACACGACGTCCGGTTTTTGCGCGCCGATCTTAGTGACCAGCGCGTTAAAGTCTTTTTCACCGCGGGATAACCCCTCGTACATCACATCCTGAACCCCGCGTTTCGCCAGCGCCGCTTTGGTGGCGTCAGCCAGGCCCTGACCATAGGTGTCTTTATCGTGAATAATCACCACCCGTTTGGCTTTCAGCTTGTCGATGATGAAGTCGCTGGCCACCTGGCCCTGCTGGTCATCGCGGCCGCACATGCGGAACATGTCGCTCATGCCGCGTTCGGTAATCAGCGGGTTGGTTGAACCGGGGGTAATAGCGATGATCCCCGCATCGCTGTAAACCTCGGAGGCGGGCATGGTGGAAGAGGAGCAGAAATGACCGACCACGGCGTTGACTTTATCCTGGTCGACTAAGCGGTTGGCCACCGCCACCGCCTGCTTAGGCTCGCAGGCGTCATCCCCCTGAACCAGTTTGATCTTTTCGCCGTTAATGCCGCCGGCGGCGTTAATGTCTTCAGCGGCCTGCGTTGCGCCGTGCCAGTACTGATCGCCATAGGTGGCATTAGGACCCGTGAACGGCCCGGCCACGCCAATCACGATATCTGCCCTGGCGGAAAACGCCGTCACCAGGCAACCGGCCAACACGAGAGAAAGCGGAGTTCTGATAAATTTCAGCGACATTATTATGTTCCTTAGCAAAGAGGTTTTTGCACCACGGCGTAAACCCGAACGCCCGACGGCGCAGCCAATCCGAAACACGAGCAAGAACAAAATGCACTAAACGAACAAGATACAGACGGCATCCTGCATATACGGCGAGGTTTCCCTGCGCAGCGTCGCGCGAAGAACATTAAGCAAAAACGTTGCCAGAATGGTTAACCCATTGAGGGGCCTGTGACATGTTTGAGTATAGAGCGCCGCGTTATGCCGCCTTGCGGGAGGAGAAGAAATTACAGCGGAGATCACATATCGTTAACAATAAAGCCCATAAGTTGTGCAAAGGTCACGATTTGCACGTTTTTGCAGCAATAAAGACCTAAACTTCAGCCCGGAGAGGCGTGAGATATGTGTTAGGATCGTTTCCTTTTTATCAGGAGTGTCAGCGATGACTGAAGGCCCATTAAATGAAAGCGAAATGGCGTGGCTTGAAGAGACGTTAATGTCTTACGGTCATGACGATGCGTCCGTGCTTGACGTGTCTGAACTGGACGGCATGTTTACCGCAGTGCTTTCCGGTCCTGTTGTCGTTGAGCCAGATACCTGGCTGGTGGCGGTGTGGGGTGGCGAGAAATACATTCCGCGCTGGAAAAACGATCGCGAGATGAACCGTTTTATCGATCTTTGCTTTAAGCATATGAACGATATTGCCGAGCGCCTGAGCGAATATCCGGACCAGTTTGAACCGATGTTTGGCTATAACGACATTGACGGTGAGAGCTATACCGTGGTGGAAGAGTGGTGCTACGGCTATATGCGCGGCGTGGCGCTGACGGACTGGTCAGCCTTGCCGGACGAGCTGAAGGCCGATCTGGATGTGATTGCGCTGCACGGTAGCGAAGAGATCGGCGACCAGCTGGATGAATTGACCGAAGAAGAATATACCGCCAGCATTGAACGTATTCAGCCTGCGGCGCTGCGCTTGTATAACTACTGGGTGAACAATCCGCAGCAGCCGGAGGTGAAGAAGCCGATGGTGAACGGCACGAAGGTTGGGCGTAACGATCCGTGTCCTTGCGGCAGCGGGAAGAAGTTCAAGAGCTGCTGTTTGCACTGATAAAAAAGGGGCTGATGACAGCCCCTTTTTTTATTAACCCACTTCCGGCAGCATCCCGGCTGCAATCAACACTTGCACCAGAATAATCACTACCCCACAGCCAAACACAATGCACAGCAGCGGTTTTCCGCCCGCCACGCGATACCCTTGCTGAGGATGCTGCTGACGGCTCTTCCACGCCAGCAGGGAAGGGAGGAGCAGGGCAAGGACCGAGAGCGCCACCCCCGCATACCCCAGCGCCATCACAAACCCGCGTGGATAAAACAGCGCAAAGGCCAGCGGCGGCAGGAAGGTGATGGCCCCGGTCTGTAATCGTCCTGCGGCGGTATTGCGGCGCTGGAACAGGTCGGCCAGATAGTCAAACAGGCCAAGCGCCACGCCCAGAAACGAGGTAGCCAGCGCCAGGTCGGCAAAGAGGTGTACCGCCAGCTCCACGTGTGGGGAGGTGACGACCTCGCGCAGCGCCAGCAGAAAACCGTTCAGGCCTGCGTGTTGCGCCATCAGCCCAATAAAGGTTGAAGAGTCAATGCTGCCCAGCGTCACCAGCTGCCAGAAAATATAGGCAATCAGCGGGATCGCGCTGCCGATAACAAAGACGCGGCGCAGTTTTCGGATATCGCCGTTCATATAGCTGACGATGCTCGGCACGCTGCCGTGGAAGCCAAACGAGGTGAAAATGACCGGGATCGCGGAGAGCGCCAGCCCTTTTTCCAGCGGCAGCGTCAGCAGATTGACCTGATGAACATGCGGTGCCAGCAGGACCAGCATGACAATCAGGAACAGAATTTTGGCGCTGAACAGGAAACGGTTAAACAGATCCACCAGCGATGTTCCCACACAGACCACGCCGCCGCCGATGAGCGCAAAGAAGATGGCGCCCGTCGCCGGGGTAATGTCAGAGCCAAACCAGTCGTTAACGCTTGAGGCGATCAGCTCCCCGGCCCCGCTGATGTAGGCGGCGGTCAGGGCGTACATCAGGAACATCATGCTGAAGCCGGTTATCCACTGGCCGTAGCGTCCCAGGTAGCGCGCCGCGAGGGAACCCAGACCGGTATCGGCGGGCACATGCTGGTAAACCTCAAGCAACAGCAGGGCGGTGTAGCACATCAGCGCCCAGAGCGTCCCCAGCAGCAGCAGGGTCATGCCAAATCCCACGCCCGCGGCTGCCAGAGGCATTGCCAGCATTCCTGCGCCAATCGTCGTTCCGGCGACGATAAAAATACTTCCCAGAGTTCTGTTTTTCACGCTTTCCTCTACAACGCTTCTTAACCGCGACAAAATCTGCGGCGCAGAGTAAGGGAAAAGCCGTAACTCGTCAAATCACCGTTACAAGCAGTGTAATGAATGCTTTACACATTATTGTTCCTCTGACCCTTTATAGGCTTCCGCCTACTACATGAGGGCAATGTTGCTGAGCAACATTTCGGCGTAACGTAAACAATAAATATAAATTATCAAATAAAGTGAGGGTTTTATGGCGGAGGAGAATCCTTTTACCGCGGCATGGAGCCGTGGAGGCAACCTGTTGTGCCATGGCCACTGGATAATCCACTGGCAGAACCAGCTCCTGATACTCCCGGAGTCCCGTCGCGAAAAAGATATGGGCACCTGGGGAATCTATTCGGTTATTGATCCTGAGGATGAGACCTTTGCACAAGGCTTACAGGAAGATGAGTGGATCATAGCGAATGTCGACTGGTTGACGGATATGTTCTACGAGAGGGGTATTCCGCTGGAGACGGCCAGCTACCGCTATTTTTACCAGGCCGTGAATCCTCACGACTGGCGCTGTACCAGCTGCGCTGGGTGTATGTAAATTAACGCGGTGCAGGGAACCCGCACCGCGCTGAAATTAATTCTGCGTATCCAGCGTGGAAAGTTCTTTATCAATAAAGTAAAGAGCTTCGCCTGATTTCCCCACCAGAGATAATTTATCCAGCACGGATTTAAACAGCTTCTCTTCTTCATGCTGTTCGGCGACATACCACTGCAGGAAATTGAAGGTTGGATAATCCTGGCTGGTCATCGCGGCATGAACCAGTTCGTTAATTTTCTGGGTGATCAGCTGCTCGTGCTCGTAGGTGGCGCGGAACAGTTCATCGAGAGAATTATATTCAGCAAATGGGGATGCCACGGTTTCAATGCGCGGCAGGCTGCCGGTATCCGTCAGATAATCAAACAGACGCTGCATGTGGGTCATCTCTTCCTGCGCGTGACGACGCAGAAACGCGGCAGCGCCTTCGAAGCTGTGATAGCTGCACCAGGCGCTCATCTGCTGGTAGAGAAGGGATGAATACAGCTCAAGATTCATTTGTGCGTTGAGCTTGTCGATCATTTCAGTTTTCAGCATGGTGGCGCTCCGGGTTATTATTTCTGGTTCACAATGAGCGACACTATAATTTGTTATTTAATTATTTGCAAAACGTAAAATATTTATTTTATTTATTTAAAATACGAATGGGAATAAAACGCATTGGCGATTTTATCATTTATTAATGAGAATTGTTTTTGTTCGTGATGAAATAAACTGCCAGCCTGCGCTGGCAGTCTGGATTAATACCACGGATTGTTTGACTTAGGGTTCACGGCATAACCCATACATTTATACTGGATAGTCACGCTCTCGTTCAGACACAACGAGCCGCTAATGAGGGTGCAGGTTTTAATGGGCTGACCATAGGCTGAGGCCGTGGCGTACCCCATGCTCTGACACGCTTTTGCCGCCGTACCGTTATTCACATACTCATCGGAATACGCATTTTGCAGCGCTGCCTGACCGTAGTTAAGGCGGACGATGCCGTTCGGCGCATCGAGGCTGCTGACTTCAGCCTGGCGGTTAATGCTGCACCCCGCGAGCAGGAGGAGTGTGCCGGCTACAATGACTCTTTTCATGGTTCGCTCTGAGTGGATGGAAATACGTTATCGTACCCGCAGATGCCCGCCGCAATGGCTGGAATAGCCGGACAATCTGCCCTCACTCTTCGCAACGGGTCGATGGTGAACGCGATCAGACCCCACTCTGATTAAATTGTGATTTCTATCACAAAAACATTGATTTTTGTGATGGTGGTCATATTATAAGCGCATTGACGATAAAGTTGTATAACACGTTGATGGAGCATCACTGTGAAACTGCGCAAAATCCTGAAAAGTATGTGGGCCAATTACTGCCGCACGTTCAAAGACGTGCCGCCGGGCGCCATGTTCTGATAAAAAAAACCTGCTTCGGCAGGTTTTTTTATACCTGCAGACGTTGAAGGGAAGATGTCAGGGGGCGTGTTTTGATACTATGGCGGCCTTTAAATAAGGAGAAAACCCATGTCACAAAACCTGAGCGCCGATCAGGAACTGGTCTCTGACGTTGTCGCCTGCCAGCTGGTTATCAAGCAAATCCTGGATGTTCTGGACGTGATTGCGCCGGTTGAAGTGCGCGAGAAGATGTCTACCCAGCTGAAAAACATCGATTTTGCCAGCCATCCTGCTGCCGCTGACCCGGTAACGCTTCGTGCGATCCAGAAAGCCATCGCGCTGATCGAGCTGCGATTCACGCCGCAGGGTGAGTCCCACTGACGCAGGGAAATGGGCGACGGCATGCGTCGCCCTTTGATGTTATCAGAAGAACGTCTGGACCAGCAGGTAGCTCGCGGCACACGCGCAGCTTACCCCAATCAGCCCTGGCAAAATAAAGCTGTGGTTGATGATAAATTTACCGATGCGGGTCGTGCCTGACCGGTCAAAGCCGATGCAGGCCAAATCGCTGGGATAGGTCGGCAGGACAAAATAGCCGTAGGACGCCGGGAAAAAGGCGATCAGCATTTTCGGGTCGATGCCCAACATCAACCCCATCGGCGCCACCGCCGTCAGCGCCGCCGCCTGGCTGTTCACCAGTTTTGACACCAGAAACAGCACAATCGCATATGTCCACGGGTGGCTTTTCACCACGCCTTCCAGGGCCAGCTTTAACTCGTCGAGATGCGCCTGGAAAAAGGTATCGCTCATCCACGCCACGCCGAATACCGACAAGATCGCAACCATACCGGCCTTGAACACCGCGCCGTTGGAAATCGCGGAGGCATTGACCTTACAGGCCATCAGCATCACGGCACCCGCAATTAGCATCATCATCTGGATGACAAGGTTCATCGACAGCGCCGTCATTTTGCCTTTCAGTTCAAAGGCGGGGCGCAGCTCAGGGAAGGCCCCCAGCAGAACGACCACGGCAATGCCGGCAAAGAAAATCCACGTGGACCAGTAGGCCTGTTTTGGGAAACGCTGATTCATTAACGTCTCTGTTCCGCCATAGATAAACTCGCGCTGCTTAGGATCTTTTAGCTTTTCCTGAAACTCCATGTCGTCCGCCAAATCTTTCCCGCGGCGTAAACTCCACAGTGCAGCAATAGCCACGCCGAAAAGTGAAGCGGGAACCGACACGGCGAGAATTTCCAGAATTCCCCACGCGTGGCCGATCCCATGCTGGGCCGCCAGGATGGACACCAGCGACACGACGGCAACGGAAACGGGGGAGGCCGTGATCGCCATCTGCGACGCGACCGACGCCACGGCCATAGGGCGCTCCGGACGGATCCCTTTTTTCAGGGCGATATCCGCAATAATCGGGAACATGGTGTAGACCACATGGCCGGTGCCGCACAGAAAGGTCAGCATCCAGGTGGTAAACGGGGCGAGCAGGGTGATGTGCTGCGGGTGTTTGCGCAGCAGGCGTTCCGCAAACTGCATCATCACGTTGAGACCGCCCGCCGTTTGCAGGGTAGCGGCACAGCCAATCACCGCGAGGATGGTCAGCATGACGTCAACCGGGGGTTTACCCGGCTGCAGACCAAAGACGAAACATAAAATAAAAAGACCAATACCGCTGATTAACCCAAGCCCCATACCGCCGAAACGCGTACCCGTCAGCAGGCAGAGGAGAATGACAACAAACTCAATGGTGATCATGATGCTCCCTCGTCAATGATTATGTAATTAAATAAATCATCACACGTTGTGTGGTTAATCATTGAGAGCCAGATCTGATTTGTTAAATTTCAGCAAAAGCAGAAGGTTGGAGAGGGGAAGGGGACCTGCTCCCCGGGACGGAAGCAGGCCAGAAACTCAGTGGTGCTGCACCGCCACAATGTCGAGCAGGTGACGGTCGGTTTGCTCAGGACATAAACCTGCCTGCTGCGCGTTATGCAGCTCATCCGCCAGCGTCTTCAGCAGCAGGCCATCCTGCTGCTGCTCTTTATCCATATCGCGTAAGAATCTGAGCGTCGTAATGTCCTGCTGCGCTTTGGCTTCATCGGCCAGTTTGTTGAGGGTGCTGCAGCGTTGCTCATACTCTTCAAGCGTTTTCTGAAACAGTTCTTCCAGACAAGAGTAGCTCTCGTTTATCCCGTCAAGGGCTTTAACAACAGGGTTTGCCCCGGCAGCTTTCAGGAAGTTAAAAACGCGCATCATATGGGTGACGTTACTTTGTGCCTGAGAGCGAAAGAAGGTGGCAGAGCCCGTGAGGCTATTCTCAGCGCACCAGGCACTTAAGTGAAGGTGCAGGTTGGAGGCGTAGAACTCAAGGTTCATCTGCGCGTTAAGTTTTTGCATCATCGTTTGGGTAGCCATACTCATATCCTTATTGACGGTGGGACGTGATGTCCGTTGCTTAACCTGAGCACCAGGCAAGTACGAAGAAAAAGAGCAGAAATACGCTTTCTGCAGTAAACGAAGTCGACCGAAATTCACTTCCTGTGTTCGATATAAATAAGCATACCCTTGTCTTTGGTCTAAGAAAACTCTTAAATTGGCTGTGTTTACCATACATTACAAACTTTAATATAGTACAGAAATACAATTAGCTCGCCATAGATAGGTATTTAGATAATCCTCTGATAATCAACATTTTTTATCGAAGAGATATGCTGTTACTCTTTCGGGAATATTAAACCGGAATAATGCTCCGTAAAAAAATGAATCACGGATTAATTATTCCGTATATCAGGTGCATTAATAAAATTGCGCTAAATCAAATTCTGTGGAGTAAATAATTTTCAGCGCGTGTGGCATTTTTGATGAAAAACATACTGCACTTTTCTGACGTCCGGCGTTCTCGTGCCCGATCCGGGGCATCAGGGATATCTTAGCTAATCTTATGGATAATCCTGCTTACCCTCATTTCATTTGTCTGACAAATACTGCCTTTTTTATGTCATTTTTCGCTGAATTTATGTACGCAATTACTGTAATTCTGCGGTGTGATGGGGCTCTCTTATGGATGATTAATTTCCCGCTAAAACTATCACCAGCAATAACGCTTATAACGAGGTAAGCGCTAATGCCTTGTTTTAAGTCCGATTAAATAAGAAGCACGCACATATTCCCTACAGAAAAGAAAGCTAAAGCTGGAGTTTACCATGCACAAATTTACTAAAGCGCTGGCGGCCATCGGTCTGGCTGCCGTTATGTCACAATCCGCTATTGCTGAGAATTTAAAACTCGGTTTTTTGGTAAAACAGCCCGAAGAGCCCTGGTTCCAGACGGAGTGGAAATTCGCCGATAAGGCCGGGAAAGATTTAGGTTTTGAAGTGATTAAAATCGCCGTGCCTGACGGTGAGAAAACCCTGAACGCCATCGACAGCCTGGCGGCCAGCGGTGCGAAAGGCTTCGTTATCTGTACGCCGGATCCAAAGCTGGGCTCGGCCATCGCGGCAAAAGCCCGCGGTTACGACATGAAGGTCATTGCCGTTGACGATCAGTTCGTGAACGCCAAAGGCAAGCCGATGGACAGCGTCCCGCTGGTCATGATGGCCGCGACAAAAATCGGCGAACGTCAGGGCCAGGAACTCTATAAAGAGATGCAAAAACGCGGCTGGGACGTCAAAGAGACCGCAGTGATGGCTATTACAGCGGATGAGCTGGACACGGCGCGTCGTCGTACAACCGGGTCAATGGACGCGCTGAAGGCGGCCGGCTTCCCGGAAAAACAAATCTACAAAGTCCCCACCAAATCTAACGATATCCCGGGCGCTTTCGACGCCGCCAACTCCATGCTGGTTCAGCATCCGGAGGTCAAACACTGGCTGGTGGTCTTCATGAACGACAACACCGTGCTGGGCGGCGTGCGCGCGACGGAAGGTCAGGGCTTCAAGGCACCTGACGTGATCGGGATTGGCATCAACGGCGTTGACGCCGTCAGCGAGCTGTCCAAAGCGCAGGCCACCGGCTTCTACGGCTCACTGCTGCCAAGCCCGGACGTTCACGGCTATAAATCCAGCGAGATGCTCTACAACTGGGTCACCAAAGGAGCTGAACCGCCGAAATTTACCGAAGTGACCGACGTGGTGCTCATCACCCGCGACAACTTCAAAGAGGAGCTGGCGAAAAAAGGACTGGGCGGGAAGTAATACGCGGTGATTGTGCCCCTCATCCTGCGTGAGGGGCCTGACGTACACACTACAGGAATCACGGAGACGTTATGCGACAGTCTGATCCGTATCTCTCTTTTCGCGGCATCGGGAAAACCTTCCCCGGTGTTAACGCGCTGACCGATATCAGCTTCGACTGCTATGCCGGCCAGGTTCATGCCCTGATGGGGGAAAACGGTGCGGGAAAATCCACGCTATTGAAAATCCTCAGCGGCAACTACTCGCCCACGACCGGCACGCTGGCGATCCGCGGCGAAGAGGTCGCTTTTGCCGATACCACGGCGGCGCTCAATGCCGGGGTAGCCATTATCTATCAGGAGCTGCACCTCATCCCTGAGATGACCGTGGCGGAAAACATCTATTTAGGACAGCTCCCGCACAAAGGCGGCGTGGTGAATCGTTCGCTACTTAATTATGAAGCGGGGCTGCAGCTAAAACACCTGGGGCTGGACGTCGATCCCCAGACGCCGCTGAAATATCTCTCCATCGGCCAGTGGCAGATGGTTGAAATTGCCAAGGCGCTGGCGCGTAACGCCAGAATAATTGCCTTCGATGAACCCACCAGTTCGCTCTCTAAGCGTGAAATCGAAAATCTGTTCCGCGTGATCCGCGAATTGCGTCAGGAAGGCCGGACGATTTTGTACGTTTCGCACCGCATGGAAGAGATATTTGCTCTCAGCGATGCCATCACCGTGTTTAAAGATGGACGCTATGTGCGCACCTTTACCGACATGGCGCAGGTGAACCATGACCAGCTTGTTCAGGCGATGGTCGGACGCGATCTGGGTGATATCTATCACTGGCAGCCTCGCCAGTACGGCCCTGAGCGTCTGCGCCTCGATAGCGTAAAAGCGCCGGGCGTCAGAACGCCGATTTCGTTATCCGTACGCAGCGGTGAAATCGTCGGCCTGTTTGGTCTGGTAGGCGCGGGGCGTAGCGAATTGATGAAAGGGCTGTTCGGCGGTACCCGTATTACCGATGGGCAGGTCTCCATTGACGGCGAGCGGGTAGACATTCAGAAACCGGCCCACGCGATCGGGGCGGGAATGATGCTCTGTCCGGAAGACCGGAAAGCAGAGGGCATTATTCCGGTGCACTCGGTACGCGACAACATCAATATTTCCGCCCGCCGTAAGTTTATTCGCGCAGGTTGCCTGATAAACGATAGCTGGGAGTCGAGTAATGCCGACCACCATATTCGTTCACTGAATATCAAAACGCCGGGTCCGGAACAGCTGATCATGAATCTGTCAGGCGGAAACCAGCAGAAGGCCATTCTGGGCCGCTGGCTGTCGGAGGATATGAAGGTCATCTTGCTGGATGAGCCGACGCGCGGTATCGACGTGGGGGCAAAACACGAGATTTATAACGTGATCTATGAGCTGGCAAAACGCGGCGTGGCGGTGCTTTTCGCCTCCAGCGATCTGCCGGAGGTGCTGGGCGTGGCCGACCGCATTGTGGTGATGCGTGAAGGCGAAATTGCCGGCGAATTACTTCATGAACAGGCGAATGAACAACAGGCGTTGAACCTCGCCATGCCTAAAGTTAGCCAGGCCGTCGCCTGAGTAAGGAGTTAATGATGTCCTCTGTTACTACATCCGGAGTGCCGAAGTCGAAGTCGGCGTTGAGCGTTGGGCGTATCTGGGATCAGTACGGCATGCTGGTGGTGTTTGCCGCACTGTTCGTCGCCTGCGCGATCTTTGTCCCCAACTTTGCCACCTTCATTAATATGAAGGGGCTGGGTCTCGCCATCTCCATGTCCGGGATGGTGGCCTGCGGGATGCTGTTCTGTCTGGCCTCCGGCGATTTTGACCTGTCGGTGGCGTCGGTGATTGCCTGTGCAGGCGTTACGACGGCCGTGGTGATCAACATGACGGAGAGCCTGTGGATTGGCGTTTTTGCCGGTCTGTTACTCGGCGTCATCAGCGGCCTGGTGAACGGTTTTGTTATCGCGCGCCTGAAGATTAACGCCCTGATCACGACGCTTGCGACAATGCAAATTGTCCGCGGGCTGGCCTATATCATCTCCGACGGTAAAGCGGTGGGGATTGAAGACGAGCGTTTCTTTACGCTGGGTTACGCCAACTGGCTGGGTCTGCCTGCGCCTATCTGGCTGACCGTGGCCTGCCTGATCCTGTTCGGCTTCCTGCTTAACCGGACCACCTTTGGCCGTAATACGCTGGCGATTGGCGGTAACGAAGAGGCCGCCCGTCTGGCCGGGGTGCCGGTGGTGCGCACCAAGATTATTATCTTTGTGCTCTCGGGGCTCGTTTCTGCCGCGGCGGGGATTATTCTGGCGTCGCGTATGACCAGCGGCCAGCCAATGACCTCTATCGGTTATGAGCTGATCGTTATTTCGGCCTGCGTGTTAGGGGGCGTTTCCCTCAAGGGCGGCATCGGAAAAATCTCATATGTGGTGGCCGGTATCCTGATTTTGGGCACGGTAGAGAACGCCATGAACCTGCTGAATATTTCGCCGTTCTCGCAGTACGTGGTGCGTGGTCTGATCCTGCTGGCAGCGGTGATTTTCGACCGTTACAAGCAAAAAGCGAAGCGTACCGTGTAACCGTTTGGCACCTCTTTTATTGCTCAACTTATAACCATAGTTGACCCCTTCACCGCCCCGCCAGTAAAACTGGCGGGGCGGTTGTCAAATGGCGAGCGACGTCACACTGTCTATACTTACATGGCTATGAAAGAGGTAAAGGCGTTTACCTCTCGTCAACCGTAAGGAGGAAAAGGGTGGCTGACTTGTTAACCGCACCGCCTGTACTGCCCGGACATTATGCTTTCTTTTTTGATCTCGACGGCACGCTCGCCGGGATAAAACCGCACCCCGATCAGGTGTCTATTCCGGAGGCGGTGTTACAGGATTTGCATCAGCTCTCGCTCATGAATGAGGGAGCACTGGCATTGATATCAGGGCGCTCAATGGCCGAGCTGGATCTGCTCGCCAGTCCATACCACTTTCCGCTGGCCGGTGTACACGGAGCGGAGCGCCGCGACATCCATGATCAAACGCATATCGTTTCACTCCCCGACGCACTTACGCAAACGCTCCAGAAGCGGCTCTCTGCTGCGCTGGCCGACCTGCCTGGCACCGAACTGGAAGCCAAAGGCATGGCCTTTGCCCTGCATTATCGCCAGGCACCGCAGCACGGAGATGCCGTGCTCGCGCTTGCTCAGACGGTTGCGGATGCGCATCCACAGCTGGCGCTGCAGCCGGGCAAATGCGTGGTGGAGTTAAAGCCGAAGGGGATTAATAAAGGCGCAGCCATCACCGCATTTATGGCGGAGGCGCCATTTAAGGGCCGGACGCCTGTTTTCTTTGGGGATGACCTGACCGACGAGGCCGGGTTCCGTGTGGTTAATCAGGCCGGAGGGATCGCCGTTAAGGTAGGGCCTGGTGACACTGTCGCCGAATGGCGGCTGGCGGATGTCGCCAGCGTCTGGCAGTGGGTATCTGATATCGCTAACCAGCAACAACAACAAATAGCGCAAAACAAAGGGGGAAACCATTATGGGTCGCTTAGTCGTCGTCTCTAACCGAATCGCACCGCCTGATGATAAAAAAGCCAGTGCGGGTGGCCTGGCGGTAGGGGTGTTAGGTGCCTTGAAAGCCGCTGGCGGGCTGTGGTTTGGCTGGAGCGGAGAAATCAGTGAAGAAGAGAAACCGCTCACAAAAGTGACGCGCGGGAATATCACGTGGGCGTCGTTTGCACTGAAAGAGAAAGACTACGACGAGTATTACTCGCAGTTCTCGAATGCCGTCCTGTGGCCGGCGTTTCACTATCGCCTTGACCTGGTCAAATTCCAGCGTGAATCCTTCGAAGGCTACGCGCGCGTGAATGCGCTGCTGGCGGATAAACTGCTGCCTTTAATAGAAGAAGACGATATTTTATGGATCCACGATTATCACCTGCTGCCGTTCGCCAGAGAGTTGCGAAAGAGGGGAGTGAATAACCGGATTGGCTTCTTCCTGCACATCCCGTTCCCGACGCCGGAAATTTTTACCGCGCTGCCGCCGCATGAAGAGCTGCTGGAGGCGCTGTGTGACTACGATTTGCTGGGCTTCCAGACGGAAAATGACCGACTGGCATTCCTTGACTCCGTGTCAGGGAAAGCGCGTCTGGTGACCAAAGGCGGGAAAACCCATACGGCGTGGGGAAAAACGTTCCACACCGAAGTGTATCCAATAGGGATTGAACCTGACGAAATCGCGGAGCAGGCCTCCGGCCCGCTGCCGCCGAAGCTGGCGCAGCTTAAGAATGAACTCAAGCACGTGAAAAATATCTTCTCGGTCGAGCGTCTTGATTATTCTAAAGGGCTGCCGGAACGCTTCCTGGCGTATGAAACGCTGCTGGATAAATATCCGGAGCACCACGGTAAAATTCGCTATACCCAGATAGCGCCGACGTCGCGCGGTGAGGTTCAGGCCTATCAGGATATTCGCCATCAGCTGGAGACAGAAGCCGGGCGCATTAATGGCCGTTACGGGCAGCTGGGCTGGACGCCGCTGTTTTATCTGAATCAGCACTTCGACCGCAAGATCCTGATGAAGGTCTTCCGCTATGCGGACGTTGGCCTGGTGACGCCGCTGCGCGACGGGATGAACCTGGTCGCGAAAGAATACGTGGCAGCGCAGGATCCCGCCGATCCGGGTGTTCTGGTGCTTTCCCAGTTTGCCGGGGCCGCGAATGAGCTCACGTCGGCGCTTATCGTTAACCCTTACGATCGCGATGACGTGGCGAATGCCCTGAACCGCGCGCTGACCATGCCGCTCACGGAACGTATTTCCCGCCATGCTGAAATGATGGAGACGATCCGGATGAACGATATTAACCACTGGCAGGCGCGTTTTATTCAGGATCTCCGCGATATCGCCCCACAAAGCCATGAAGGCGATTTACAAAAAAAGATCGCAACTTTCCCTAAACTTGCCTGATATTTCCCTGGGGGGTTAACGCCCCCCAAGCGGCACTAATAACACGTCAACCTGACTTGATGCGACAATGGATTTCGCCGCGCAGGCCGCGCGCGATAAAAAGCTGTGGTTATGATTCCCGCATATCACTAAATCAATATTCTGTTTACGACACATGTCGAGAATATGGGCATTAAGTTCTCCTGTCGCAATTACAGTTTCATAGACAGGATAGTGTGCCTTTTCGACCAGCTCGCGCAGAAATTGCTGCGTTTCCTCCTGAAGTACCTCACGAATATCCTCCAGCATGGGGGCAGCCAGCTGATTATACATCTCGGGTTCGGCCGCAAGCGTGATGAGGCTGATGCGGGCATTGTGAGGTCTGGCAATGGAAACTGCCCGGGCGACGAGTTGATGGCTTTCTGGGGAAACGGCAACAGAAACAAGTAGATGGGAGTAACTCATGGCGCACTCCTTGGGTGTCTGACTGACAGCGTTTGATCACCTTTACCGCGATTTTCCGGGTTCTGCAAGGGCTGATTACGACATTAGTGTGAAGCTTATCATAATTATTCATTAATTATTCTTATAAGAAGAATAACTGAAAAATGCGCCTAAATGAAAAAAATTAACAACTTAACGTAAATCACACAATTTTATGCCTTGACTGTTGAATCGTTTTGATGCGTTACAAAATCATTTCGAATGATCACGCTCTGAAACATCTTTTTTGGGCTGCCTGCATAACTCTATGTTTTTTCACAGTAAGAAAAATGTTTCCCGGAGGGGTGAATGATGTAAATGTTTCCGCGCGACGCCCACCCGAGGAAAAGCACGTTGCATGCCAGTTCTGATCCCCCTTCTGCATGAGTATTCGTCAATTAAGAATACAAAACAGTGTCGATTGGTTAATAATTGAACAAATTACAAGTCATACTGATGGATTTATGGGTCATATTCACTTAAATTGTGTGACGTAGATCACATTTTTTTTAAATTTGAGGATGGCTAGATTGTATGTGTCAAAACTGACGAGTAGAGTTTGCGTCGAATTAGGAAAAATCTTAGTTATTTGTAAGAAATGATAAAACATGTAAGAGACGCATTCGCGTTTCCTCTCTTACGCGTTTCGATGAATACAAACCTAAATTCAACTATGCATTTAGCCTTTTCTTTTTTATACCGGGTGATTTCCCGGCGACATCACGGGGTGCGGTCTTTCCGCATAAAAATAATAGTTGGTTATTCGGGATGGGAACAATGCATACATCCGAGTTGCTAAAACATATCTATGACATCAATTTGTCGTATTTACTGCTCGCGCAGCGTTTGATTAGTCAGGACAAGGCGTCCGCGATGTTTCGTCTGGGTATTAACGAAGAGATGGCAACCATGCTGGGTGGTTTAACCCTCCCGCAGATGGTTAAACTGGCTGAAACGAATCAACTGGTTTGCCAGTTCCGTTTTGATGACTCTCAGACTATAACGCGTCTGACGAAGGAGTCCCGTTTAGACGATCTTCAACAGATCCATACCGGTATTCTTCTCTCTACTCGCTTGCTTAACGAAATCAGCCAGCCTGATGACGTAGCCCGTAAGAAAAGGGCCTAGCAATGAGCGAGAAAAGCATTGTTCAGGAAGCGCGTGACATACAGTTGGCCATGGAGCTGATTACACTGGGTGCTCGTTTACAAATGCTGGAAAGCGAGACGCAGTTGAGCCGTGGTCGTCTCATCAAACTGTACAAAGAGTTACGTGGTAGTCCCCCGCCGAAAGGCATGCTGCCGTTTTCTACCGACTGGTTTATGACGTGGGAGCAGAATATTCACGCTTCCATGTTCTGTAATGCCTGGCAGTATCTTCTCAAAACCGGTTTGTGTAGCGGCGTTGACGCCGTGATCAAAGCCTACAAACTTTACCTTGAACAATGCCCACAGCAGGAAGAAGGTCCTCTGCTGGCGCTGACCCGCGCATGGACGCTGG
Source organism: Enterobacter sp. CFEC122 (assembly GCF_052983755.1). Taxonomy (NCBI): domain Bacteria; kingdom Pseudomonadati; phylum Pseudomonadota; class Gammaproteobacteria; order Enterobacterales; family Enterobacteriaceae; genus Enterobacter; species Enterobacter sp. CFEC122. The sequence goes on from NZ_JBRIQR010000010.1 coordinate 55,353, forward strand.
TGCGTTTTGTTGAGAGCGGAATGCTTGAGCTGTCGCGCTGCAACTGCTGCAACGGCAATTTTATTACCCATGCTCACCAACCTGCAGGCAGCTTCGCCTGTAGTTTATGTCAGCCTCCTTCCCGTGCAGTAAAAAGACGTAAACTTTCCCGGGATGCTGCCGATATTATTCCACAACTGCTGGATGAACAGATCGAACAAGCTGTTTAACCCGAACGTGTGGGAAAGATTCCAGCAGCGGTAAGCGATTACCGCTGCTTTTTTTTACCCCGCGAACGGTCAACGCTGCGAGCTGGACGTCCTTGCCATAGTCACTAGCGGAAGGATGATGTCGTGCTTATCTTATTAGGTTACCTGGTAGTTCTCGGTACAGTTTTCGGCGGTTACATGATGACCGGCGGGCACCTTGGAGCACTCTATCAACCGGCTGAACTTATTATCATCGGCGGCGCAGGGGTAGGGGCTTTTATCGTTGGCAACAACGGTAAATCGATCAAGGGCACGCTGAAAGCAATTCCATTGCTGTTCCGTCGCTCAAAATACACCAAAAGCATGTATATGGATCTGCTGGCACTGCTCTATCGCCTGATGGCGAAGTCGCGTCAGCAGGGCATGTTCTCGCTTGAGCGGGATATTGAAAACCCGAAAGAGAGCGAAATTTTTGCCAGCTATCCGCGCATTCTTGCTGATGCCATGATGCTGGATTTCATCGTCGACTATCTGCGACTGATCATCAGCGGCAACATGAATACCTTCGAAATCGAAGCGCTGATGGATGAAGAGATTGAAACCCATGAAAGCGAATCGGAAGTGCCGGCTAACAGCCTGGCGCTGGTCGGCGACTCGCTTCCGGCATTCGGTATCGTTGCTGCGGTCATGGGGGTGGTGCACGCCCTGGCCTCAGCGGACCGTCCGGCAGCCGAGCTCGGCGCGCTGATTGCCCATGCGATGGTGGGCACCTTCCTCGGTATTTTGCTGGCGTACGGCTTTATCTCTCCGCTGGCCAGCGTGCTGCGCCAGAAGAGCGCGGAAACCACCAAAATGATGCAGTGTGTGAAGATCACGCTGCTCTCTAACCTCAACGGTTATGCGCCACCGATCGCGGTTGAGTTTGGCCGTAAAACGCTTTACTCCAGCGAGCGTCCGTCGTTTATCGAGCTTGAAGAACACGTGCGTGCGGTGAAAAACCCAAACCAACAGACGACAACTGAGGACGCATGAAAAACCAGTCCCATCCGATCGTCATCGTAAAAAAACGCAAGCACAAGGGCGGTGGGCATGGCGCCCACGGCTCGTGGAAAATCGCGTACGCCGATTTTATGACCGCAATGATGGCGTTCTTTCTGGTGATGTGGCTGATCTCCATCTCCAGCCCAAAAGAGCTGATCCAGATTGCCGAATATTTCCGCACGCCGCTGGCAACGGCGGTGGCCGGCGGGCCGCGTATCTCTAACAGCGAAAGCCCGATCCCGGGCGGCGGCGATGATTACACCCAGCAGAAGGGTGAGGTGAAAAAAGAGCCGAACATCGACGAGCTGAAACGAAAGATGGAACAGGCGCGGCTGAAAAAACTGCGTGGCGATCTCGATCAGCTGATTGAAGCGGATCCGAAGCTGCGCGCGCTGCGACCGCATCTGAAGATTGACCTGGTGCAGGAAGGGCTGCGTATCCAGATTATCGACAGCCAGAACCGCCCGATGTTTAAAACCGGGAGTGCGGAAGTCGAACCGTACATGCGCGATATTCTGCGTGCCATTGCACCGGTGCTGAACGGCATTCCTAACCGAATCAGCCTGTCAGGCCACACGGATGATTTCCCGTACGCCAGTGGGGAGAAGGGATACAGCAACTGGGAACTTTCTGCCGACCGTGCCAACGCCTCGCGCCGCGAGCTGGTGGCAGGTGGGCTTGATGATGGCAAGGTACTGCGCGTAGTCGGCATGGCCGCAAACATGCGCGTTTCCGACCGCGGGCCGGATGATGCCATCAACCGTCGTATCAGTCTTTTAGTGCTGAACCAGCAGGCGGAGCAGGCCATCCTGCATGAAAACGCCGAAAGTCAGAATGAGTCACTGGACGATTTAAAACAGCCTGGGGCCGTTCCTTCGGCTGCCGTTCCAACATCGCCACCAGCCAATCCGAGGTGATAGCGTGAGCATGGATATTAGCGATTTTTACCAGACATTCTTTGATGAAGCCGACGAATTGTTGGCCGATATGGAGCAACACTTGCTCGATTTGGTGCCCGAAGCACCGGATTCCGAGCAGCTCAATGCCATCTTCCGTGCGGCGCATTCCATTAAAGGCGGAGCCGGAACGTTTGGATTTACCATCCTGCAGGAAACGACCCATTTAATGGAAAACCTGCTTGATGAAGCACGACGCGGTGAGATGCAGCTCAATACCGATATTATCAACCTGTTTTTGGAAACCAAAGATATTATGCAGGAACAGCTCGACGCCTATAAAAGTTCGGCAGAGCCTGATGCCGCCAGCTTTGAATACATCTGCAATGCGCTGCGCCAGCTCGCGCTGGAAGCCAAAGGTGAGGTTGCCGCAGCCGTGGTTCCTGCCGCAAAACTGAGCGTTGTGGATACGGTTGCCGCACAGGCGTCTGCCCCTGCCGACGCACCGGCGGGCAAACTGCGCGTGGTGCTGTCTCGCCTGAAAGAGAATGAAGTTAACCTGCTGGAAGAAGAGCTGGGTAACCTGGCGAAATTAAGCAACGTGGTTAAAGGCAAAGACAGCCTGGCCGCGACGCTTGATGACGGTATTGGCCAGGACGATATCGTGGCGGTGCTGTGCTTTGTGATTGAAGCCGATCAAATCGCCTTCGAAACCGAAACGGTCGCGGTTGACGTTCCTGCGGCTGTGGAAGAGGCGGCTGTTGTCGCTCAGGCTGCCGCACCGGCTGTGGCGCCTGCGGCTCCGGCGCTGAAGGCGGTGCCAAAAGAGGCTGCTGCACCGGGCCGTGGTGAAAAACCTGCCGCGCGCTCCAGCGAGTCAACCAGCATCCGTGTCGCCGTTGAGAAGGTTGATCAGCTGATTAACCTGGTGGGCGAACTGGTGATCACCCAGTCGATGCTGGCGCAACGTTCAAACGAACTCGACCCGGTCACCCACGGGGATTTGATTACCAGCATGGGCCAGCTGCAGCGTAACGCCCGCGATCTGCAGGAATCGGTCATGTCCATCCGTATGATGCCGATGGAATATGTCTTCAGCCGCTTCCCGCGTCTGGTTCGCGATCTCGCCAGCAAGCTGAACAAGCAGATTGAACTGACCCTGATGGGCAGCTCAACCGAACTGGATAAAAGCCTGATCGAGCGCATCATTGACCCGTTAACGCACCTGGTGCGTAACAGCCTCGACCACGGTATCGAACTGCCGGAAAACCGCATTGCCGCCGGGAAATCCCCGGTCGGGAATCTGATCCTGTCTGCGGAACATCAGGGCGGAAACATCTGCATTGAAGTGACCGATGACGGCGCCGGTCTGAACCGCGAGCGCATCCTGGCAAAAGCGATTTCGCAGGGAATGGCGGTCAATGAAAACATGACCGACGAAGAAGTGGGCATGCTGATCTTCGCACCGGGCTTCTCTACCGCAGAGCAGGTGACCGACGTCTCCGGGCGCGGCGTGGGCATGGACGTGGTAAAACGTAACATCCAGGAGATGGGCGGCCACGTTGAGATCCAGTCCAAACAGGGTTCCGGCACGACCATTCGCATCCTGCTGCCGCTGACGCTGGCGATCCTCGACGGCATGTCCGTCAAAGTGGCGGACGAAGTCTTTATCCTCCCGCTGAACGCCGTGATGGAATCCCTCCAGCCGCGTGAGGAAGATCTGCATCCGCTGGCGGGCGGGGAGCGCGTGCTCGAGGTTCGCGGTGAGTACCTGCCGCTGGTGGAACTGTGGAAAGTGTTCGAAGTGGACGGGGCGAAGACAGAGGCTACGCAGGGTATCGTGGTGATCCTGCAAAGCGCGGGCCGCCGCTACGCATTGCTGGTCGATCAGCTGATCGGTCAGCACCAGGTGGTGGTGAAGAACCTCGAAAGCAACTACCGCAAAGTGCCGGGTATTTCTGCCGCCACCATTCTGGGTGATGGTAGCGTGGCGCTGATCGTCGACGTGTCGGCGCTTCAGGGATTAAATCGTGAACAACGTGTGGCGTACACAGCCGCCTGATTAAGTAGAAGGTAATAACATGACCGGTATGAGTAATGTAACGAAACTGGCGGGCGAGCCATCAGGACAGGAATTTCTGGTATTCACTTTAGGCGATGAAGAGTACGGCATCGATATCCTGAAAGTGCAGGAAATCCGTGGTTACGACCAGGTTACCCGCATCGCTAACACGCCTGCGTTTATTAAAGGTGTCACCAACCTGCGTGGCGTCATTGTGCCCATCGTGGATCTGCGCGTGAAGTTCAGCCAGGGCGACGTTGACTACAACGACAACACCGTGGTGATCGTCCTGAATCTGGGGCAGCGCGTGGTGGGGATCGTGGTGGATGGCGTGTCTGACGTGCTTTCCCTGACCTCTGATCAGATTCGTCCTGCGCCAGAGTTTGCGGTCACGCTGTCGACCGAATACCTGACCGGTCTGGGCGCGCTCGGCGAGCGTATGCTGATTCTGGTGAACATTGAGAAGCTGCTGAACAGCGATGAGATGGCGCTGCTGGATATCGCCGCGAGTCACGTAGCCTAAAACAAAGCCGGGTGGCGCTGACGCTTACCCGGCCTACGTGTTCGAGCCATTTGTAGGCCGGGTAAGGCGAAGCCGCCACCCGGCTTTTTTACATCCTGCTCCACCTGCTCAGCTTTCATGGCCACCCATACGTTAATGCTCGGGGGCCGTCTTCACTGCAGGATATCGCGGCGAGTCACGTAGCCTAAAACAAAGCCGGGTGGCGCTGACGCTTACCCGGCCTACGTGTTCGAGTCATTTGTAGGTCGGGTAAGGCGAAGCCGCCACCCGGCTTTTTTACATCCTGCTCCACCGGCTTAGCTTCCGTGGCTACCCATACGTTAATGCTCGGGGGCCGTCTTCACTGCAGGATATCGCGGCGAGTCGCGTAGCCTAAAACAAAGCCGGGTGGCGCTGACCCTTACCCGGCCTACGCGTTCGAGCCATTTGTAGACCGGGTAAGGTAAAGCCGCCACCCGGCTTTTTTACATCCTGCTCCACCTGCTCAGCTTTCATGGCCACCCATACGTTAATGCTCGGGGGCCGTCTTCACTGCAGGATATCGCGGCGAGTCGCGTAGCCTAAAACAAAGCCGGGTGGCGCTGACGCTTACCCGGCCTACGCGTTCGAGCCATTTGTAGGCCGGGTAAGGCGAAGCCGCCACCCGGCTTTTTCATGCCATTACGCTTCCTGCTTTACCAGTTCAGCTTCAGCTTCAGCTTCCGCGTCCCGCGCACCTTCATTCTGCGACAGCATGGCGGTCGCAATACCATTACCCAGAACGTTAATTGCGGAACGGCCCATATCCAGGAAGTGGTCGATCCCCATCAGCAGCAGAATACCGGCGACCGGAATGTTAAAGCTTGGGATCGTCGCGGCCAGCACCACCAGCGAGGAGCGCGGTACGCCCGCAATCCCTTTTGAGGCCAGCATCAGGGTCAGCATCAGCACCGTCACCTCAGAGAAGCTCAGATGAATGTTGTACGCCTGCGCAATAAACATCGAGGCGAAAGAGCAGTACACCATCGACCCCACCAGGTTGAAGGAGTAGCCAATCGGCAGTACGAAAGAGGCGATGTTGCGCGAGCAGCCAAAACGCTCCAGCTGCTCCAGCGTTTTAGGGTAGGCCGCTTCAGAACTGCTGGTGGTAAACGCCACCAGAACCGGATCTTTCAGCATGCTGACCAGGCGGAACACCTCTTTTTTCAGCACCATGTAACCCACGGCCAGCAGCACCATGCAGGTGAGAAGAATGGCAACATAGTAGCCGCCAATAAAGGAGGCATAGTTCAACAGAATGCCCAGGCCCTGCGTGGCGATGACGGAGGAGATTGCCGCGAAAATGGCCAGCGGCGCAACGTACATCACGTAGCCTGTGACCTTCAGCATAATATGAGAAACCACGTCCAGCGCGGCCACCAGCGGGGCGTTGAACTTCTGCCCCAGCGACGCGCCGCCAATGCCAAAGAACATTGAGAACACCACAATCTGCAGGATCTCATTGTTCGACATCGCCCCCGCGATGCTGGTCGGAATGGTGTGAGACAGGAACGCTTTCAGCGTCATCCCCCCAACGGCTAATCCGGTATCCACCGCTTCGGTCGGGACGGTCAGGTTCAGCCCGCTGCCCGGATGCTCCAGCGTGACGATAAACAGGCCGACCAGAATTGAGAGCACGGATGAGCTGATAAACCACACCATCGCTTTGCCGCCCACGCGGCCAATGGTGGAGGTTTCGCCCAGCTTCATAATGCCGACGGTGAGCGTACTGAAGACCAGCGGTGCAATGACCATTTTGATCAGTCGCAGGAAAATATCGGTCAGAAGGGTAATATTATCCGACCAGGCTTTGATGGCATCCGCAGATGCATATTCATGAATTGCTGCCCCTGAAAGAATACCCGCCAGCATGAATATCACGATGAAGAGTGTGAGTTTGTTTGCACTTGCCACGAAAAAAGACCCTCTATGCGCTTCAGATGTAGCCCGCACCGATACATATAAATTTTTTATTACGACGCGGGAAATTATTCGGCACATAAATTGACGCAAAGCGTAGGGGGATACAACTCCTTTTTAAGTTTTATTAATTTTGTTGTTATTGCCCTGACGATATATTGTGATCTGCATCACACTTTAATGGATATATTCTCTACTGATAGCATGAAAATGCTGAAAAAAATAATTTAACTCTCTGTTATTTAAGGCAATAAGAAGTCAATAAGACAAAGTGCTTATGCGTTAAGGGGCAGGTGGTCGAAGCGATATCCGTAAACTAAATTCTCAATAACCCCCCTCAGAGGAACATTAAGCGGGGCTAACATCTTGAACGACAAAAATAAAACGTGGCAAGGGAACGGAGACGTCTTCTGGAGGGTGGTAAATGAAAAGAAAACTCCTTTTGATCTGCGCAGGCACCTTACTGACTGCGACAACGGCCCATCAGGCGCTGGCCGTTACCAGTAGCGGCACCATCGGCGCGACGCTGACGCTCACGAACGGTTGTCTGATAAACGGATCGCCCACGCAAAACGGCATTAACTTCGGGACACTGGATTTCGGCACCCATCCCGCAACGTTTTCCACTCTGACCACGCAGCTCACCGGCGCCAGCGGCGGAAACACCTTCACTATTCAATGTACGACCGCCAGCTATACGGTGGCGATCACCGGCAACACCAACTCCACCGCACCCGGCACCGTTGTCGGCACCCCGGGAACCCCTGCGCGCTATCTGGTTAACACCGCCAACGCGGCACAGGGCGTGGCATACAGCCTGTACAGCGACAGCGGGTTTAACAGCGTGATTGCCAATAACACCGCGCTGCCGATCGCCTCTACGGCCGGAGGGGTGGACAGTTACACCCTCTACGGGCGTATTACCGGCGGCGGTAACAGCGTGACGGTCGTCCCGGGCACCTACACCGACACGATTAACGTCAGCGTCACCTATTAGTCCTGCACCGCCATGAAGGCAACTCTTACTGGTCTGCGCATATGCGCAGAGGGACACGTGCAGCCTTTTTTCGCGCTGATCGTCGGATTGCTGATGGCGCCCGCGGCGGAGGCGGTGACGTCGCAGTCCTTTAAGGTCAGCGCGACGATTGTTCCGGGATGCGCGGTGGCCACCGGCAGCGGAGGGGTTCTCGGGACGCTGGATTTTGGCACCCATAACGGCGTCGAGAGCGCACCGGTAAGCACCAGCTTTGTGCCAAACGGGGCGTTGTCTATCGCCTGCACGCCGGGCGTGGCGCTGAGCATGAGCATTAATGGCGGACAGAATTATTCAACCGTTCGCCGCATGAAGCGCTCGAACGGCGCCGACGTGGTGGGATACCGGCTTTACAGCAGCAGCTCGCTGGCAGCGAACAGCGAAATTGGCGTCAACCAGGCGATACCGGTGACCTATAGCAACAGCAATAACATCGCGCTGCCGCTTTTTGGCGTGGCGCTACTGACCGGATTTAGCCCGGCAGGAACGTATTCCGGTCAGCTCACCGTGTCCTTGTCATGGTAATAAAGGGAGAGTGTTGATGAAGCCAGTTTTCAGACCTGTTTGTCTGGCGGGCGCGTTGGGAATGGCTGTGGCAACCGGTCAGGCGCAGGCGGCAGCCACCATTCTGCTCTGGCCGATCGACCCGTGGCTTGCGGCAGACGCCAACGCCACGGAGCTGTGGATCCAGAACCAGGGAAACAGCGCCACCACGATGCAGGTGCGTATTGTGCGCTGGAAGCAGGAGGACGGACACGAACGCTACGCCGCGCAGCAGGATGTGGTCGCCAGCCCGCCCATCGTCACGATTGGAACAGGCAGCAAGCAGCTTATCCGTCTTATTAAGCAGGCCCCCGTTCCCGCAGGCGTCGAACAGGCCTACCGCATTATTGTGGATGAAATTCCTCAGACTGATGCCAAAGCAGAACCCGCCATCGGCCTCAAGTTGCAGATGCGTTACTCCATTCCGCTGTTTGTGTATGGCCAGGGGATCCCGACAATAAAAGAGGGGGCGCATCACGCGCTGGTGGAGACCCGGAACCTGAGCTGGCGGGTGACGCGAGCGGATGGGCAGCCGGTACTGGAGGTTCGGAATCGGGGGGATGTCCATGTCAGGCTGAGCCAGGTGGCGCTGGAGCAGGGAGGGCAGAAACGCACGGTCGCGGAGGGATTGCTGGGTTACGTACTTCCCGGCAGCACCCGCAGCTGGCCGGTACCCGCAGGCGTTCGTCAGCCAGAGCGGATGAGCGCGCAGATTAATGCCAGGGACGCACAATGGCAGTCGACGCCCGTCAACTGAAGCCGGCGATGATGATACTGCTTTGCGTCAGTTCCGCGACCTGGGCTGAGTCCGGCGATGACAGCCTTCCGCCGCCGCCCCAGGCACAGGCGATACATGATGAAGCGGTCTTCCAGCTTGCCCTCGTGCTCAACCACTACGAGACCGGTCTGGTCGTGCCCGTGACGCAGCGCAAAGGCGCTTTCTTTATCTCCAGCGCTGACCTGCTGCGCGCGGGACTGCCCCCGGAACATGTTCCTGCCGGAGAGGTGAATCTCTCATCGCTTTCTCAGCTTCGGGTGGAGTACGACAGCGCCGGGCAACGTCTGCTGCTGACCGTTCCCCGGGACTGGGTTGCATCCCGCGTGACGCCGTTCGGCGCGCAAACGGCGCAGGCCAAACCGCACTTCGGGCGCGGCGCGCTGCTCAATTACGATCTCTACACCAACCACACGGAGCATATCGGCGGACAGGCGTCCCTCTGGCATGAATTCCGCTATTTCAATGAGAACGGCTCGTTTTCCTCCACCGGCTATGCCCGGGAAAATTTCACCGGTAACGACGGTCAGCAGGAAGGGTATGTCCGCTATGACACGACCCTGCTGTTCACTCACGAGGATGACGCAATGAGCTGGAGCGTCGGGGACGTGATCAGCGATGCCCTGAGCTGGAGCTCCAGCGTGCGGATGGGGGGGATCAGCGTCGGGCGAGATTTTTCCCTGCGCCCTGACCTGGTGACGTGGCCGCTGCCCGAATTCGCGGGGGAAGCGGCGGTACCCACCTCGGTGGATCTCTTTATCAACGGCTATCGGTCCGGCTCAACCCAGCTTCAGCCGGGCCCCTTCACCCTGACCAATCTGCCCTATATCAACGGCGCCGGGGATGCGGTACTGGTCACGACGGATGCATTAGGGCGCCAGGTCAGCACCACGCTGCCGTTTTACGTCTCCAGCGACCTGCTCAAAAAAGGGCTGAACGACGGCGCCGTGACGCTGGGCAGCCTGCGGCGTAATTACGGTATCAAGAATTTTGACTACGGCCCGGCGGCAGGCAGCGGCTCGTATCGCTACGGGGTGACGGACTGGCTGACGCTGGAGGGTCATGCCGAAGGGGCGCAGGCGCTGGCACTGGGCGGGGCCGGGACGGTGATTAAACTCGGCCAGTTTGGCGTGGTGAATACCTCTTACTCGCAAAGCCGCATGCGCGGGGAGGCGGGCGGGCAAATCAACTGGGGTTACCAGTACAGCACCAGCGAGTTCAGCGTGGCCACCCAGCACACGCGTCGGGACCGCGGCTTTGGCAATCTGGCCCTGTACGACCAGCCTACGGTGTATGACGAGAACGATAAACCCATCGCCAGCTTCAGCCGCAATACGGACCAGTATTCTCTGACCTTCAACCTGGGACAGTACGGCAACATCGGCGCAGCCTGGATTGGCGTGGAGAGTTTTGACAGTCAAAAAACCGAGCTGCTTAATCTCTCATGGAGCCGTAATTTGTGGGGCGCGAGCAGTATTTACCTCGCCGGGAGCCGGGACCAGCAGCGGGGAGACTGGACGGTCGCGCTGTCGCTACAGGTGCCGCTGGGGGCACGCGACAGCGCCGCGTTCACCGTCGAAAACACCCCGGATGCGGGCAATACCCAGCGCATTAACTACAACCATTCCATGCCGTCTGACGGCGGCTTTAGCTGGAACATGGCCTGGGCCAACCAGTCAAAATCTAGTGACTATCAGCAGGGCACGCTGGGCTGGCGTAATAACAATATTGAGCTGCAGGGCGGCGGCTACGGCGAAAGGGACATAATGACCTGGTGGGGCGAGGCGATGGGCGCGATTGTTCTGATGGACGGCGAGCTGTTCGCGGCGAATAAGATCAACGATGCGTTTGTGGTCATCAGTACCGACGGCCATCCGGACGTGCCCGTCAGCTATGAGAACCAGCCCGTTGGCAAAACGAATAACAACGGTTACCTGCTGGTCAGCGGGGTGTCGGCGTATTACCCGGCAAGCTACCGCATTGATACCCTGAACCTGCCGGCGGACACCCGGCTGAAAGAGACCGAGCGGCGAATTGCGATTCGGCGTCACAGCGGCTATCTGGTCGATTTCCCGATGGAGCAGGAGAGGGTGGCAAGCGTCATCCTCCACGATGCGCGCGGCCAGGCGCTGCCGGTGGGAAGCCAGGTCCGGCGTGCCTCGCGCAGCAATGCGGTGGTGGGGTATGACGGTATTGCCTGGCTGGAAAACCTTAGCGATGTGAATCCGCTGGAGGTGATCGCGCCTGACGGAAAACGCTGCAAGGTCACCCTGACCGTGGGAGCCAACCCGGAGCACAAGCTGCAAACCTACGGTCCGCTGGTGTGCCGGGAGGCGCCATGACGCGCCTGCTGTTTATGCTTCTGCTGCTGGTGGCCAGCGGCAGTTGGGCTGACTGTCGAGTCAGTACGGTTAACGCCGCGTTTGGGAGTGTAACCTCATTCGCGCTGAGTGGTTCTGGCGAAGTGGCAACCACCGGAACACTGGTCGTAGCCTGTGATGCGCTGGTGAACTTGCTGACCGGGGACACCATCACGCTGAATTTTGTCTCAGCTACCGTTTCGGCCAATGGTCGTGCGACCATGAAGCGCACCGACAACGCGGCCATCACCGATGTGATCCCGACGCGCCTGTGCGGGCAGTCGGGCTGCGCTAACAACAGCGAAGTGCAGACCAGTAAAACCTATACCTGGGACAGCAGTACCTTGTTAAATCTGATCGGCGGCAAACAATACAATATCCCTCTCTATTTCCGCACGGTACCGGGGCAAAATGTGACCGCGGGTCCTTATCAGGTGACGCTAAACTTCGATATCACCTATAGAGTCTGCTCGGTGGGCGTGCTCAACGCGTGTTTGTCGGGACTGCAAACCGGAACGAAAGGAACCAGCATCACGTTGGATATGACCGTCACCAACGACTGCAGCGCCATGACCACGCCGGACGTCAACTTCAACAGCGCGCCGCTGGTACAAAGTTTCCCCACCGTCTCACAGGCGATTGCCGTCACCTGTACCAAAGGCAGTACGTATACCATCGGCATTAACAACGGTGCTAACGCGCTGAATAACGTGCGCCGGATGGTAAGCGGCAGTAACTACCTCAGTTATGACATCTATAAAGAAGCCACGGGTAACCGCTGGGGCGGCAGCGGCAGCGAACGCTGGACCAGCGCGACGTCGTCGCAGGTCAGTGCCGACGGGTTACTGCGTACCTACAACTACACCGCGAAAGTGCTGACTAATCAGGCCACGCCACCCGCCGGAACCTACACCGATACGCTGATTGTCGACGTGGCTTTCTAACCCCGCGCTTTTCCCTTTCTCAAATGTAAAGTTCCTGTTGGCTGTGCCGATAACACCGTTAATAAATCTATGAGAAGGTGTTGTATGTTGAACCGTATCCGCGTTGTCACAATGCTTATGATGGTGCTGGTCATTTTCGCACTACTTCAGCTTATCTCCGGCGGGCTTTTTTTCTCGTCATTAAAACAGAACCAGGACAGCTTTGCGGCCTCGAACGATCTCCGCCTGCAGCAGAGTGAACTCACCTCAACGTGGGATCTGATGCTGCAAACGCGTATCAACCTGAGCCGCTCGTCCGCGCGCATGATGATGGATCCCAACAATCAGCAGAGCAGCGCGAAAACCGATCTGCTGAAAAATGCCCGGGCGACACTTGCGGATGCCGCAAAGCATTACGAGGCCTTTAAGAAAATCACCCCGCAGCCTGCGATGGAGCGGGTGAGCCAGAATATCGACGAAAAATACAACGCCTACCATGCCGGTCTGGCAGAGCTGATTCAGTTCCTGGAGAGCGGCAACATGGACGCCTATTTCGCGCAGCCGACGCAGGGGATGCAAAACGCCCTCGGCGCGGCGCTGGGGGAATATGCAAAGGTCAGTGGCGATCTGTATCACTCCGCGTTTGCTGAAAGCCAGAATGACTACCGCTTTGCGAAATGGCAGATGGCGGTGCTGGCGCTGGCGCTGGTCATTGTGCTGATCGCGGTCTGGTACGGCATTCGCCATATCCTGCTGAACCCTCTCGGTCGCGTCATCGCCCACATTCGTGACATTGCCGGCGGTGACCTGACCAAAACGCTGACCGTGTCCGGGCGCAATGAGATCACCGAGCTGGCAACCAGCGTTGACCATATGCAGCGTTCGCTTATCGATACCGTCGCCAACGTGCGTAGCGGCACGGATGCCATCTATACCGGCACCAGCGAAATTGCGATGGGCAATAACGACCTCTCTTCGCGCACTGAACAGCAGGCGTCCGCCCTGGAAGAGACGGCGGCCAGCATGGAGCAGCTCACCGCGACCGTGAAGCAGAACGCCGATAACGCCCGCCAGGCGTCTCAGCTGGCGGAAAGCGCCTCCGAGACGGCGCAGCGCGGCGGCCGCGTGGTGGATGGCGTGGTGAAAACCATGCACGACATCGCCGAGAGCTCGAAGAAAATCGCCGACATCATCAGCGTTATCGACGGCATTGCCTTCCAGACCAACATTCTGGCGCTGAACGCCGCCGTGGAAGCGGCGCGCGCGGGCGAACAGGGACGCGGGTTTGCCGTGGTGGCCGGGGAAGTGCGCAACCTGGCCAGCCGCAGCGCCAACGCGGCAAAAGAGATCAAATCGCTGATTGAAGATTCCGTCTCCCGCGTGGATACCGGCTCCGTGCTGGTGGAAAGCGCCGGGGAGACCATGAATGACATCGTGAATGCCGTCACCCGCGTGACGGACATCATGGGTGAAATCGCCTCTGCGTCTGATGAGCAGAGTCGTGGTATCGACCAGGTTGCCCTGGCGGTATCGGAAATGGATCGCGTGACACAGCAAAACGCCGCCCTGGTGCAGGAGTCCGCTGCGGCGGCCGCTGCGCTGGAAGACCAGGCGAGCCGTCTGAAGATGGCCGTCTCGGCGTTTCGTCTCGCTTCACTCGCTGGAAACACGGTCACCCCGCAGGCGACGTACCGCGCGCCAGCCGCTGAACCGGCTGCCAACCGTACGCGTACCGCGACGACCGGACAAGATGAAAACTGGGAAACATTTTGACTGACAATTAAACCGCGGCTGCTTGCCGCTTGATGGGAGCGTGGATGTTAAATCGTATTCGTATCTCGACCACACTGTTTTTGATTCTGATCCTTTGCGGTGTGTTGCAGGTTGGCAGTAACGGGTTGTCTTTTTGGGCGTTTCGCGATGGCTATCAGAATTTGCAGGACGTTGAGGCGAGTAATCAGCAGCGCTCCGCACTGGCACAAACCCGTGCCGTGCTGTTGCAGGCAAGCACTGCGCTGAACAAGGCGGGAACCTTAACCGCGCTAAGTTATCCGCCGGATGACATTAAGGCGCTGATGGCCACCGCGCGCGACAGCCTGAAACAGGCTGACGCACAGTTTAAGGCCTTTGCGGCACAGGCCACCGGCAGCGAGAAAGAGAAAGCGCTGAAGGCCGCCATGAAGACCCATTTTGAACAGTGGTACAGCGATCTCGACCATCAGGCGACGTGGCTTGAGAACAACCAGCTGTCGGACTTTATGACCGCGCCGGTTCAGGCCTCGCAGGCGGCGTTTGACGGCAGCTTTGACGCATGGCAGCAGGATATCAATCAGTCTGTTCTGCGCGCCGGTGAAGCAAGCCGCACCAGCTATCACATGTCGGGCGTCATCTTCGGCGTGATGGTGATTCTGGCGGGCTTGCTGACCGGCGCCGCGCTGCTCTGGTCACGCAAAATGATTGTGCAGCCGCTGGCGATTATCAGCAGCCACTTCGACAGCATTGCGAAAGGCGACCTGGCGCGTCCGGTGGCGGTGTTCGGCAAGAACGAAATTTCGGCAATTTTTGCCAGCCTGAAGGCGATGCAGGGATCGCTGCGGGAAACGGTATCCGACGTGCGTCAGGGCAGTTATGCCATGCACACCGGGATCTCAGAGATTGCGGCGGGTAACAACGATCTCTCATCCCGCACCGAGCAGCAGGCGGCCTCGCTGGCGCAGACGGCAGCCAGCATGGAGCAGCTGACCGCGACGGTTAGCCAGAACGCCGATAACGCGCGTCAGGCATCTGACCTGTCAAAACAGGCGGCGATGACGGCGAAGAAGGGCGGCGACCAGGCGTCCCATGTCGCCAGCACCATGCAGGAGATCGCCACCAGTTCACAGAAAATTGGTGACATCATCAGCGTGATTGACGGTATCGCGTTCCAGACCAACATTCTGGCGCTGAATGCTGCCGTTGAAGCGGCGCGTGCCGGGGAGCAGGGGCGCGGATTTGCGGTGGTGGCGGGTGAGGTGCGTAACCTGGCGAGCCGCAGCGCCAACGCGGCGAAAGAAATTAAGGTGCTGATTGAAGAATCGGTGTCACGGGTTCAGCAAGGCTCTGCCCTGGTGGATACGGCGGCACAAACCATGCACGAAATCGTCACCTCGGTGACGCGGGTGAACGACATCATGGGCGAGATTGCCTCGGCGTCGGATGAACAGCGTCGCGGGATTGAGCAGGTTGCTCAGGCGGTCACCCAGATGGATCAGGTGACGCAACAGAACGCCTCGTTAGTTGAGGAAGCGGCAGCGGCAACCGATCAACTGGCCAGCCAGGCGGATCGTCTGACCGGACTGGTCGCGGTATTTAATGTGAAAGAGCACGTTGAAGCAGTAACAGAAGTCGGGCGGTCGCAGGCCGTGCCAGTTGTATCCTGAATGTAATTAAGAAGGCGCTATGACATCACCAATGCCCCCTGGGCAAACGTCATTATTGTTGCAGATGACACAGCGCCTCGCGCTGTCCGACGCGCATTTTCGTCGGATATGTCAGTTAATCTACCAGCGTGCGGGGATCGTGCTTGCGGATCATAAGCGGGACATGGTCTACAACCGTCTGGTGCGGCGCTTGCGTACGCTGGGGCTGGATGATTTTGGTCGCTATCTGAGCATGCTCGAGGCGAACCAGAACAGCGCCGAGTGGCAGGCTTTTATTAACTCGTTAACCACCAACCTGACGGCGTTTTTCCGTGAAGCCCACCACTTCCCGGTCCTGGCCGAGCATGCGCGCCGGCGCACCGGGGAGTATCGCGTCTGGAGTGCGGCCGCCTCGACGGGTGAAGAGCCGTACTCGCTGGCGATCACCCTTGCCGATACGCTGGGGATGGCGCCGGGACGCTGGAAGGTCTACGCCAGCGATATCGATACCGAAGTGCTGGAGAAGGCGCGTAACGGCGTTTATCGCCAGGATGAATTGAAAACGCTGTCGCCGCAGCAGCTGCAGCGTTATTTCATGCGCGGCACGGGCCCGCATGAAGGCCTGGTACGCGTACGCCAGGAGCTGGCGAACAGCGTCGAATTCGCGCCCGTTAACCTGCTGGATAAGCAGTACAACGTGCCGGGGCCGTTCGACGCCATTTTTTGCCGTAACGTCATGATCTATTTTGATAAAACGACGCAACAGGACATTTTGCGTCGGTTTGTTCCGTTGCTCAAGCCTGACGGTTTACTGTTTGCCGGGCACTCGGAAAACTTCAGCAACCTCGTGCGTGAGTTTAGCCTGCGTGGGCAAACGGTATATGCGCTGAGTAAGGAAAAAGCATGAGTAAAATCAGGGTATTGTCCGTCGATGATTCAGCGCTGATGCGTCAGATCATGACTGAAATTATCAATAGCCACAGCGACATGGAGATGGTGGCAACCGCCCCCGATCCGCTGGTAGCGCGGGATTTAATTAAAAAATATAACCCCGACGTGCTAACGCTGGATGTCGAGATGCCGCGCATGGATGGCATAGATTTCCTCGAAAAATTAATGCGGCTGCGGCCCATGCCGGTGGTGATGGTTTCCTCCCTGACCGGGAAAGGATCGGAAATCACCCTGCGCGCGCTGGAGTTGGGAGCGGTGGATTTTGTCACCAAGCCGCAGCTCGGCATTCGCGAGGGGATGCTGGCGTACAGCGAGATGATCGCCGAGAAGATCCGCACCGCGTCGCGGGCGAAGCTTGCCGCCCACACGCCGATGGCCGCGCCTGCGACCCTGAAGGCCGGTCCCTTACTCAGCTCGGAAAAACTGCTGGTCATTGGCGCGTCAACCGGAGGAACAGAGGCAATTCGTCATGTACTCCAGCCATTGCCGCTCTCAAGTCCGGGTATTCTGATCACGCAGCATATGCCGCCAGGCTTTACCCGTTCGTTCGCCGAACGCCTGAACAAGCTGTGCCAGATCAGCGTGAAAGAGGCGGAAGACGGCGAGCGCGTGCTGCCGGGACATGCCTATATCGCCCCTGGCGACAAGCATATGGAACTGGCGCGCAGCGGCGCTAACTATCAAATCAAAATTCATGACGGACCGCCGGTCAACCGGCACCGTCCGTCGGTGGATGTGCTGTTTCATTCGGTGGCGAAACATGCGGGGCGCAACGCCGTTGGGGTGATCCTGACGGGGATGGGCAACGACGGGGCCGCCGGAATGCTTGCAATGCACCAGGCTGGCGCCTGGACGATTGCGCAGAATGAAGCAAGTTGTGTGGTGTTCGGCATGCCGCGCGAGGCCATCAATATGGGTGGCGTGAGCGAAGTGGTCGATCTTAGCCAGGTAAGCCAGCAGATGCTGGCGAAAATCAGTGCCGGACAGGCAATACGTATTTGACTCAGGAGTATTATTTTATGGCGGATAAAGAGCTTAAGTTTTTGGTTGTGGATGACTTTTCCACCATGCGTCGCATTGTGCGCAACCTGCTGAAAGAGCTGGGCTTCAATAACGTTGAAGAAGCAGAAGACGGCGTGGATGCGCTGAACAAACTGCAGGCGGGCGGGTTTGGTTTTGTAATCTCCGACTGGAACATGCCAAACATGGACGGTCTGGAACTGCTGAAAACCATTCGTGCTGATGCGGGAATGGCGTCCATGCCGGTTCTGATGGTCACGGCAGAAGCGAAAAAAGAGAACATCATTGCCGCTGCACAGGCGGGCGCAAGCGGCTACGTGGTGAAGCCATTCACGGCGGCGACCCTGGAAGAGAAGCTCGGTAAGATCTTCGAGAAACTCGGCATGTGAGGTGTTGGTTATGATGCAACCTGCTATGAAACCCGTTGAAGAACACTCGCCGAGCGACATTATCGTCCGCATCGGCAGCCTGACGCGCATGTTGCGTGACAGCCTGCGTGAGCTGGGTCTGGATCAGGCAATTGCCGAAGCGGCGGAAGCGATTCCTGATGCACGCGATCGCCTGGACTACGTCGTGCAGATGACCGCTCAGGCCGCGGAACGTGCGCTGAACAGCGTTGAAGCGTCACAACCGCACCAGGATGCGATGGAAAAGGGTGCGAAAGCGCTGACCAAACGCTGGGACGAGTGGTTTGAGAACCCAATCGAGCTGGCGGATGCCCGCGAACTGGTGACCGACACCCGTCAGTTCCTGGGGGATGTGCCGGGTCACACCAGCTTCACCAATGCCCAACTGCTGGACATCATGATGGCGCAGGATTTCCAGGACCTGACCGGTCAGGTGATCAAGCGCATGATGGATGTGATCCAGGAGATTGAGCGCCAGCTGCTGATGGTGCTGCTGGAGAACATCCCGGAACCGGCAGCCCGTCCAAAACGCGAGAACGAAAGCCTGCTCAATGGTCCACAGCTCGACGCCAGCAAGGCGGGCGTGGTGGCAAGCCAGGATCAGGTGGACGACCTGCTGGACAGCCTCGGCTTCTGATGGTCCATTCCGCTTCAGGGGGTTAACGCCGCCTGGGGCGGTTTGCGACAAAATCACCGAAAAGAGCCCGAATAAACGGGCTTTTCCCGCCATTGGATTTCCGCTGCGCTGGCATGATACCCGTGACGTAATGGGCTGAGCGTGCACAGTGGCAGAAGAGAACGACGACAAAACGGAAGCCCCCACACCCCACCGACTAGAAAAGGCGCGTGAGGAAGGGCAGATCCCCCGATCCCGAGAATTGACCTCCCTGCTGATCCTTATCGTAGGGGTGTGCATTATCTGGTGGGGCGGGGAGTCGCTCGCCCGCAAGCTGGCGGGCATGCTCTCAACCGGCTTACGTTTTGACCACAGTATGGTCAACGATCCGAATCTGATCCTCAGCCAGATTATTCAGCTGATTAAAGGGGCCATGGTTGCGCTGCTGCCCCTCATTACCGGGGTTGTGCTGGTCGCGCTGGTCTCGCCGGTGATGCTCGGCGGTCTGGTCTTCAGCGCCAAATCGCTGCAGCCGAAATTTTCCAAACTCAACCCGCTGCCGGGTATTGCGAAAATGTTCTCTGCCCAGACCGGGGCCGAGCTGCTCAAAGCCATTCTCAAATCGGTGCTGATGGGCAGCTCCGCGGGGTTTTACCTCTGGTACCACTGGCCGGAAATGATGCGTCTTATCAGCGAGTCGCCGCTCACCGCGATGAGCAACGCGCTGAATCTGGTCGGGCTCTGCGCGCTGCTGGTGGTGCTCAGCATTATCCCGATGGTGGGTTTTGACGTGATCTTCCAGCTCTATACCCACTTCAAGAAGCTGCGGATGTCGCGTCAGGATATCCGTGACGAATATAAGCAGATGGAAGGTGACCCGCACGTGAAGGGGCGCATCCGCCAGATGCAGCGTGCCGCCGCCCGTCGCCGCATGATGGACGATGTGCCAAAGGCCGACGTCATCGTTACCAACCCGACACACTATTCCGTTGCGCTGCGCTATGACGAAAACAAAATGAGCGCGCCGAAAGTGGTGGCGAAAGGGGCGGGGCTGATCGCGCTGCGTATCCGTGAAATTGGCACCGAACACCGCGTGCCGATCCTCGAAGCCCCTCCGCTGGCGCGTGCCCTGTACCGCCATGCGGATATTGGACAACAGATCCCGGGACAACTCTACGCCGCCGTGGCGGAAGTGCTGGCCTGGGTATGGCAGTTGAAGCGCTGGCGTCTGGCCGGCGGTCAACGGCCTGTGAAACCTGAGAACCTTCCGGTGCCTGCCGCGCTGGATTTTATGAACGAGAAGGACACTGATGGCTAATCTGGTGGCAATGTTGCGTCTGCCCGGCAACCTGAAATCGACCCAATGGCAGATCCTGGCCGGGCCGATTCTGATCCTGCTAATTCTGTCGATGATGGTACTGCCGCTCCCGGCGTTCATCCTCGACCTGCTTTTCACTTTCAATATCGCGCTGTCCATTATGGTGCTGCTGGTGGCGATGTTCACCCAGCGTACCCTGGAGTTCGCCGCGTTCCCGACCATTCTGCTGTTTACCACCCTGCTGCGACTGGCGCTGAACGTGGCGTCCACGCGTATCATCCTGATGGAAGGCCACACCGGGGCGGCAGCGGCAGGTAAAGTGGTGGAAGCGTTCGGCCACTTCCTGGTGGGCGGTAATTTCGCTATCGGTATCGTGGTGTTCGTCATCCTCGTGATCATCAACTTTATGGTCATCACCAAGGGTGCAGGGCGTATTGCGGAAGTGGGCGCGCGCTTTGTGCTGGACGGGATGCCGGGCAAGCAGATGGCGATCGACGCCGACCTGAACGCCGGGCTAATCGCCGAAGATGAAGCCAAAAAGCGCCGTGCGGAAGTGACGCAGGAAGCGGACTTCTACGGCTCCATGGACGGTGCGAGTAAGTTTGTGCGCGGTGACGCCATCGCGGGCATTCTGATCATGGTGATTAACGTGGTCGGCGGCCTGCTGGTGGGCGTATTGCAGCACGGGATGGACATGGGCCACGCGGCGGAAAGCTACACGCTGCTGACCATCGGTGACGGTCTGGTCGCGCAGATCCCGGCGCTGGTGATCTCCACTGCGGCGGGTGTCATCGTGACCCGCGTGAGCACCGATCAGGACGTTGGCGAGCAGATGGTGGGACAGCTGTTCAGTAACCCGCGCGTGATGCTGCTGGCCGCGGCGGTGCTCGGGTTGCTCGGCCTGGTGCCGGGTATGCCAAACCTCGTCTTCCTGCTGTTTACGGCGGCGCTGCTGGGCCTTGCCTGGTGGATGCGTGGCCGTGAAACCAAACCGGCAGCGGAACCTGTTCCGGTCAAAATGCCGGAGAATAATCAGGCCGTCGAAGCGACCTGGAACGACGTTCAGCTGGAGGATTCTCTGGGAATGGAAGTCGGGTATCGCCTGATCCCGATGGTCGATTTCCAGCAGGACGGCGAGCTGCTCGGCCGTATCCGCAGTATCCGTAAAAAATTCGCCCAGGACATGGGCTTCCTGCCGCCGGTGGTTCACATCCGCGACAATATGGACCTGCCGCCCGCGCGCTATCGCATCCTGATGAAAGGCGTTGAAATTGGCAGCGGTGATGCCTATCCGGGCCGCTGGCTGGCGATTAACCCCGGCACCGCCGCAGGCACGCTGCCGGGCGAGCAAACCATCGATCCGGCCTTTGGTCTGGCCGCGATCTGGATTGAAAGCGCGCTGAAAGAGCAGGCGCAGATCCAGGGTTACACGGTTGTTGAAGCCAGTACCGTGGTGGCAACCCACCTTAACCACCTGATTGGGCAATTCTCGGCGGAGCTGTTTGGCCGTCAGGAAGCGCAGCAGCTTCTGGACCGCGTCACTCAGGAGATGCCGAAGCTGACGGAAGATCTGGTTCCGGGCGTGCTGACCTTAACCACGCTGCATAAGGTGCTGCAAAACCTGCTCGACGAGAAGGTGCCGATCCGCGATATGCGCACCATTCTGGAAACGCTGGCAGAGCACGCGCCAATCCAGAGCGATCCGCACGAGCTGACGGCGGTGGTGCGCGTGGCGCTGGGACGCGCAATCACCCAGCAGTGGTTCCCGGGAACCGGAGAGGTGCAGGTTATTGGCCTCGATACGCCGCTTGAGCGTCTGCTGCTGCAGGCTCTGCAGGGCGGCGGCGGCCTGGAGCCGGGCCTGGCGGATCGCCTGCTGGCGCAAACCCAGGAGGCGCTGGCGCGTCAGGAGATGCTCGGCGCGCCGCCGGTGCTGCTGGTGAACCACGCGCTGCGTCCGCTGCTGTCCCGCTTCCTGCGCCGCAGCCTGAGCCAGCTGGTCGTGCTGTCGAATCTCGAGCTGTCGGATAACCGTCATATCCGCATGACCGCGACGATTGGAGGAAAATAATGCGTAAATGGCTTTGGCTGCTGTTCTTCCCGCTGGCGGCGCAGGCTGCCGGGGGAGGCACCTGGCAGGCGAGCAGCATAGGGGTGACCCTCAGCAACCGCGGTGTTGCCATGTCATCTAACCCGCTGGCGCCTGCTGAAGAGGTTTCCGGTCTGATGGGTCTTGTGGTCTGGAACTACCGGCTGATTGGCCCAACGCCAGCGGGCCTGCGGGTGCGCCTCTGCTCTCAGACGCGCTGTACCGAAATCGACGGCGAAAATGGAACAACGCAGGCGTTCAACGGCGTGCCGGCTATTGAACCTTTGCGTTTCATCTGGGAAGTGCCGGGCGGGGGACGTTTAATCCCGGCGCTGAAGGTGCAGAGTAATTCTGTCATCGTGAACTATCGCTGACGGTTGAATTGTCAGGACTGTAAAAAAACAAAACCCGGCGATTGCCGGGTTTTTGGTATTACATACGTTCTACGGTTTCGATACCCAGAGTATCCAGACCCAGCTTCAGGGTCTTCGCCGTCAGCTGCGCCAGCTTCAGGCGGCTGTTGCGGACCGATTCATTCTCCGCAGAGAGAATAGGGCAGTGCTCGTAGAAGCCGGAGAACAGACCCGCCAGATCGTACAGGTAAGCACACATTACGTGCGGCGTGCCGTCACGCGCGACCACGGTCAGCGTCTCTTCGAACTGCAGCAGACGCGCCGCCAGCTGCGCTTCACGATCTTCCGTGATGGTCACGGTGGCATTCGCCAGCACGCTTTCGTCGATATTGGCTTTGCGGAAGACCGACAGCACGCGGGTGTAAGCGTACTGCATGTACGGCGCCGTGTTGCCTTCAAACGCCAGCATGTTATCCCAGTCGAAGATGTAGTCGGTGGTACGGTTCTTGGAGAGATCCGCGTATTTCACCGCACCGATACCCACGGCGTTCGCCAGTTTTTCCAGCTCGTCGGCCGGCATGTCCGGATTCTTCTCAGCCACCAGACGACGGGCGCGTTCCAGCGCTTCGTCCAGCAGGTCGGAGAGCTTCACGGTCCCGCCCGCGCGGGTTTTGAACGGCTTGCCGTCTTTACCCAGCATCATGCCGAACATGTGGTGTTCCAGCGGAACGCTGTCCGGTACGTAACCGGCTTTACGCACGATCGTCCACGCCTGCATCAGGTGCTGGTGCTGACGGGAGTCGATGTAGTACAGCACGCGGTCGGCGTGCAGCGTTTCATAACGGTATTTCGCACAGGCGATATCGGTCGTGGTGTAGAGGTAGCCGCCATCTTTTTTCTGGATGATCACGCCCATCGGTTCGCCTTCCTTGTTTTTGTACTCATCAAGGAACACCACCGTTGCGCCTTCGCTCTCAACCGCCAGGTTTTTCGCTTTCAGGTCCGCCACAATGCCGGGCAGCATTGGGTTATACAGGCTTTCACCCATCACGTCGTCACGGGTCAGGGTGACGTTCAGACGGTTATAGGTAAGCTGGTTCTGCGACATGGTGATGTCAACCAGCTTGCGCCACATCTCGAGGAAGTATTGATCGCCGCCCTGCAGTTTTACCACGTAGCTGCGCGCGCGCTCGGCAAAGGCTTCATCTTCGTCATAGTGCTTTTTGGCTTCGCGATAAAACCCTTCCAGGTCCGCCAGCGCCATTTCGCCCGCATTTTCCTGCTGCTGTTTTTCCAGGTAAGCAATCAGCATCCCGAACTGGGTACCCCAGTCGCCCACGTGGTTCGCGCGGATCACCTTGTGACCGAGGAACTCGAGCGTACGCACCGCGGCATCACCGATGATGGTGGAGCGCAGGTGGCCAACGTGCATCTCTTTCGCCACGTTCGGGGCAGAGTAGTCGATCACGACGGTCTGCGCTTCCGGTTGGGAAACACCCAGACGATCGGATTTCAGCGCCGCGTCAACGTGGCTTGCCAGGAAGGCAGGCTCAAGGAAGATGTTGATAAAGCCCGGGCCGGCGATTTCGGTTTTGCTGGCAATGCCGGCGAGATCCAGATGCGTCAGTACCTGCTCAGCGAGCTGTCGCGGCGGCATACCCAGTTTTTTAGCCACTGCCATCACGCCATTAGCCTGATAGTCGCCAAACTGTACTTTTGCTGACTGACGAACCTGCGGTTCGCAATCCGCAGGCGCGCCTGCGGCAATCAGTGCCTGACTGACTTTTTCGGAGAGAAGAGCCTGAATATTCACCTGGATACCTTACTTTTTTGATGCGGGCTCACAACCACCCGCGCCAGTTAGAGAATTTAGGGCGGGAGTATACTGCAAATGCCTTCTGCCGTCAGCATCGCGGGGCCTGAAGATTGCTCAGAATCCAGGCTAAGAAGGTGTGCATAAACATGCAGTCGTAAAAAGCCGGATTCTGCGGTTGGTCAAAACAGAGCAACAGAGTAAATTAGCGGCTTTGCGACACGAAAAGAGAGTGACTTATGGCGAACTGGCAATCCATCGACGAACTGCATGATATTTCCGCAGATTTACCGCGCTTCACCCAGGCGTTCACAGAACTTGCCACCCGTCTCGGCCTGGATATCGCGCCGCTTGAGGCCGATCACATCTCTTTGCGCTGCCATCAGAATGCCACCGCAGAGCGCTGGCGTCGCGGATTTGAACAGTGCGGCGAGTTACTGTCCGAGAATATCATTAACGGTCGCCCCATCTGCCTGTTCAGGCTGCGTGAGCCGGTGAGCGTGGCCCACTGGCAATTCACCGTGGTTGAACTGCCGTGGCCGGGCGAGAAGCGCTATCCGCACGAAGGGTGGGAGCACATTGAAATTGTCCTGCCGGGTGAGCCGGAGACATTAAACGCGCGCGCGCTGGCCCTGTTAGCTGACGAAGGCTTAAGCCAGCCGGGGATTTTTGTGAAGACCAGTTCGCCCAAAGGCGAACGCGAGCAGTTACCCAACCCGACGCTGGCCGTCACGGACGGGCAGGTCACGGTGAAGTTTCATCCCTGGACCATTGAGCAGATCGTTGCCAGTGAGGCGCAAGAGATGTGAGTTCCCGCCGGGACTGAAAACAGACGGCATGTCATGATGGTGCGTTTGGTGGAATTTAAGGAGGATTACATGGCGCTGCTGGAGATTTGCTGTTACAGCGTGGAGTGTGCCGTCACCGCGCAAAATTACGGGGCTGACCGCATTGAACTGTGTGCGGCACCCAAAGAGGGCGGGCTGACGCCTTCTTACGGCGTGCTGAAGGCTGCCCGTCAGGCCGTCACGATTCCCGTTCACCCGATTATTCGTCCACGCGGCGGTGATTTTTGTTACACGGCGGGCGAGTTCGGTGCCATGCTTGATGATATCGCCCTCGTGCACGACCTGGGGTTCCCCGGGCTGGTCACCGGCCTGCTGGATGAAGACGGCAATATCGACCTCACGCGCATGCGTCAGGTCATGAGCGCCGCGCAGGGGCTCGCCGTCACTTTTCATCGCGCATTTGATATGTGTAAAGATCCGCTTCAGGCCTTTGAAACGCTTGGAGAACTTGGCGTGGCGCGCATTCTGACATCGGGTCAACAGCCGTCCGCTGAAAAAGGACTGCAATTAATTACGGAACTAAAAGCACATTCCGGTGTTCCAATAATAATGGCGGGTGCGGGAGTTCGTGCCAGCAATCTGGAACGGTTTTTAAACGCCGGGGTAGAAGAGCTGCACAGCTCGGCAGGCAAATGGATGCCGTCACCCATGCGTTATCGCAATACAGGATTGTCAATGTCGACGGATGCTGAAGCGGATGAGTATTCACGCTACGGTGTCGAGGGAGAGTCGGTTGCGGAAATGAAGTCGCTGATTGAGCGCCATCACGTGTAGCAACGTACCGATTTTTACCGCGCATCATGTCGCCCAATATGATGCTTGCTTGTACCAGGCCCCTGCAAATTACACAGGGGCCTTTTTTTCTCCTGCGACCGGTAGCGCTTCGCTTACCGGACCTGGAAAATCGGGAGTAGGCCGGGTAAGGCGCAGCCGCCACCCGGCTAACAGGCTACGGCTTCGTCGCAATCAACACCGCTCGCATCGGGGCCGGATAGCCTTCGATGGTTTTGCTGTGGTCGGCCGGGTCGAGGAACTGCTCCAGCGATTCGGTGATCATCCACTCGGTCCGGCGCTGCTCTTCGATAGAGGTCACGCTGACATCGGCAATCCGCACATCCACAAATCCGCATTTCTCCAGCCAGTTCTTCAGCGCCAGCGCGGAAGGGATGAAGTAAACGTTGCGCATCTGCGCGTAGCGATCGCCCGGTACCAGAACGGCATGTTCATCGCCTTCGATCACCAGCGTTTCCAGCACCAGCTCGCCGCCGCTGACCAGCTGATCTTTCAGTTGCCAAAGGTGCTCCAGGGGGGAACGGCGGTGATACAGCACGCCCATGGAGAACACGGTATCAAAGGCTTTCAGTGCGGGCAGCTGCTCAATACCCAGCGGCAGCAGGTGCGCGCGCTGGTCGTTACCCAGCAGCTTACGTACCGCTTCAAACTGACACAGGAACAGCTGCATCGGGTCGATACCAACCACCAGATGCGCGCCCGCGCCAATCATGCGCCACATGTGATAGCCGCTACCGCAGCCCACGTCCAGAATGGTGCGCCCGGTCAGGTCGGAAAGGTGCGGCAGAACGCGATCCCATTTCCAGTCTGAGCGCCATTCGGTATTGATGTTCACGCCGTACAGCGAGAACGGCCCTTTACGCCACGGCATCAGGTTGCGCATCAGCGTTTCGATACGGTTGATCTGCCCTGGCGGAAGCGGTTCTTCACTCTCTGCGGTGACGCTGTGCAGGAGATCCAGACGATGCGGGGTCAGTTCCGGCAGAAACTCCACCGCATTTGCCCACTGCTTTAACAGGCCGTGCTGCTGATCCCGCTGCCAGGCGGCAATCTGCGCAGGCAGCGTCTCCAGCCAGTGGGAGAGGTGATTTTTGGCAATCAGCTGATAGAAGTTGCTGAACGCGATCATGCGGGTTTCCCCGCTTTCAGCGCCACCAGAGACCCAAAATTGAAGCACTGGAACCACAGTTCGCTATGCTCAAATCCGGCCTGACGCAGGCGCGTCTTGTGGGTTTCTACGGAGTCCGTCAGCATCACGTTTTCGAGCATGCTGCGCTTCTGGCTGATCTCCAGCTCGCTGTAGCCGTTCGCCCGTTTGAAATCGTGGTGCATATTGAACAGCAGCTCGCCAACCTCGGCATCTTCAAAGCTGAATTTCTCCGAGAGCACCAGCGCGCCGCCAGGATTCAGCCCCTGATAGATTTTGTCCAGCAGCAGCTGGCGGTCTTCCGGCACCAGGAACTGCAGGGTGAAATTCAGCACCACCATCGAGGCGTTTTGGATCTCAATCTCACGGATATCGCCTTCCACCACGTCAACCGGAACAGGGGCCTTGTAGGCGTCAATATGGCGGCGGCAGCGTTCCACCATGGCCGGAGAGTTATCCACGGCAATGATTCGGCAGCCTTCGTGATGAACGTTACGACGTACCGACAGCGTTGCCGCGCCGAGCGAGCAGCCCAGGTCATAGACCTGCGTGCCGGGTTGAACGAAGCGCTCAGCCAGCATGCCGATCATAGAGATAATATTGGAATAACCGGGAACAGAGCGCTGGATCATATCCGGGAAGACTTCGGCTACCCGTTCATCGAAGGTCCAGTCGCCCAGGCTGGCGATAGGCGCGGAAAAAAGCGTGTCGCGATCTGACATAACGTAAAAATCCGGGAAAAATAAAGTGGCGTATTGTGCGCTAATGGAGGGAGAAAACCAACTCCCACGGCATATACCACAGGTTAGCCAGCACCATCAGCAAAAGCGAACACCAGGTTGCACTCATGCCGGAACGACGCCAGCGGATTAAGCGGTGGTGAAAGCCGTAATAATGCATCAGGCGGCCAGCGATAAGCAGCAGGCCACAGATGTGCACCATCCAGGTTTCTGCGCCATTCATCTCCATAAACAGCAGCAGGATGAGGGCCGCGGGGATGTATTCGACCGCATTGCCGTGAATGCGGATAGCGCTTTGCAGCTCGGAAAAGCCGCCGTCACCGTAAGAAACGCGGTAGAGCGTTCTGAGGCGCACAACGTCAAATGAAAACTTAATCAGCAGTAATGCACCTAACACCGCGTACAGCGCGCTGACCATACAAACTCCCTGTTTTTGGCAGATGGCACTTCCCTATGATAGGGGGTGATATCAGAAAAGAGAAGATTGTTGTGGGATGGAAGGGGCGCTGCCCACGGACGGCACCGCAGCCTGCAAGGCCTGCCACAGAGCATCGACCAGTTCGGGGGCCTGGGCAATATCCGGCGTGTGCAAAAAGAGATACGGCGTGGTGGTGTGTTCCCACGAGGCCAGTTTTTCCAGCCAGACGGCGAACATCGCCTGGTTTTGCAGCATGTTATCGCTGCCGATAAACCTGACCATTGGGTTCTTCGCGGTCACGATGGCGTGGACCGGCACTTTCGGTTTTTTACGCTGAGCTTCAACGATGGCCTCGTTATGCGGTATCGCGCTGTGCACCGGACGGCTATCGAGGATCACACGGTTAACGGAACGCTCAAGCAGGCCGCGGTTGAGCGCTTTTTCCGCTTCCCCTTTCGCAAAGAAGTCCTGGTGTCGAACCTCCACGCCGTAGGTAAATTCCCGGGGCAGGGCATCCAGGAACTGCCAGAGCGCAGGCAGGTCGCGCGGAGCAAACGTGGCCGGAAGCTGCAGCCAGTACTGGCCGATGCGGTTTGCCAGAGGCGCCATCCGGCCAAAGAATTCGTCGGTCAACTCACCGCAGTTTCGCAGCGCGGCCTGATGGGAAATCGTAGCCGGAAACTTGAAGCAGAAGCGAAAGTCGTCGGTTGTTTGCTCCCGCCAGCGCGCAACAATCTCGGCTTTAGGGAGCGCATACAGGGTGGTATTACCCTCGACGCAGTTGAAGTGTCGGGCATACTCCTCAAGGCTGGTGATGCCCAGACGCACCCATTTCGGGTGCGACCACTGGGGCAGGCCCACATACATCATAACGCGCTAAGGATCTCTTCCGTGCTGCGCACGCGACCGATGCGCGGGAAGATGTGCGTCATGCTGCCCTGGTGCTGTTCCGCCGAGGCCGCGCTACACGCATCTTCGGCAATCACCAGATTAAAGCCCAGCTCCCACGCGTTGCGGGCAGTCGACTCCACGCCGATGTTGGTGGAAATGCCGCACAGGATGATCGTGTCAATGCCGCGACGGCGGAGCTGCAGTTCGAGATCGGTTCCGTAGAAGGCGCCCCACTGACGTTTGGTCACTTCGATGTCGCCGTCGCGTTTGCCGAGCGAGACCGGGTACGTCCACCAGTTTTCCGGCAGGGCGCGGGCGGGAGTCTGCGCATCAACGGGCTGTTTTAACGCTTCGGCGTAATCCGAAGACCAGCCGACGCGCACCATGACAACCGGGGCACCGCTGGTGCGGCATTTTTCCGCCAGACGGGCGGCGCGGCTGACCACATCGTCCGCGGTATGCGGGCCACCGGCGAAGGGCAAAATGCCTTCCTGTAAATCAATCACCACAAGCGCGGTTTTGCTGGCATCAAGGGTTAACATCGTTACTCCCGTTAAATGAATCACTTCCACACACCATACGACGCGATGGCCTGTTATTGGTCGCATAATTTTGTTAATTTTTGTGAGAATGCGCAATAAGAGTGCAGCAAACGACCGCCTGGCCGTGGTTCGCTCTTATCGTCCGGCGGAATTTCCAGTATAATAGCCGCCTTTTTTCATCCAGTTGTGACATACAGAAAGCTGCGACATAGTAGCCTGCATACCAGGCGACATTTAGCCTGCGGCTAATTAAGGGATATCTCATGCGTACAGAATATTGCGGGCAGCTGCGTCAGTCCCACGTCGGACAGCAGGTCACCCTGTGTGGTTGGGTCAATCGTCGTCGTGATCTTGGTAGCCTTATCTTCATCGATATGCGCGACCGCGAAGGTATCGTTCAGGTGTTCTTCGATCCGGATCGCGCAGATGCGTTGAAGCTGGCCTCTGAGCTGCGTAATGAGTTCTGCATTCAGGTCACCGGCACCGTGCGTGCGCGTGACGAGAAAAACGTTAACGCCGACATGGCGACGGGTGCCATTGAAGTGCTGGCGTCCGATCTGACGATCATCAACCGTGCTGAAGCGCTGCCGCTGGACTCCAACCACGTCAACACTGAAGAAGCGCGTCTGAAATACCGCTATCTGGATCTGCGTCGTCCGGAGATGGCTCAGCGCCTGAAAACCCGTGCGAAAATCACCAGCCTGGTGCGTCGCTTTATGGATGACCACGGTTTCCTCGATATCGAAACCCCGATGCTGACCAAAGCCACGCCGGAAGGCGCGCGCGATTACCTGGTGCCATCCCGCGTCCATAAAGGCAAATTCTACGCGCTGCCACAGTCTCCACAGCTGTTCAAACAGCTGCTGATGATGTCCGGCTTCGATCGCTACTATCAGATCGTGAAATGCTTCCGCGACGAAGACCTGCGTGCTGACCGCCAGCCTGAATTTACCCAGATCGATGTGGAAACCTCCTTCATGACCGCCGAGCAGGTGCGTGAAGTGATGGAAGCCCTGGTGCGTAGCCTGTGGAATGACGTGAAAGGCGTTGAGCTGGGCGATTTCCCAATCATGACCTTCGCGGAAGCCGAGCGTCGCTATGGCTCTGACAAACCAGACCTGCGTAACCCGATGGAGCTGGTGGACGTAGCTGATCTGGTTAAAAACGTGGAGTTCGCGGTCTTCGCGGGTCCGGCTAACGACGCCAAAGGCCGCGTGGCCGCGCTGCGTGTGCCGGGCGGAGCGGCTCTGAGCCGTAAGCAGATCGACGACTACGGCAACTTCATCAAGATCTACGGCGCGAAAGGTCTGGCCTATATTAAAGTGACCGAGCGTGCGAAAGGTCTGGAAGGTATCACCAGCCCGGTTGCGAAATTCCTGAACGCGGACATCGTGGAAGCGATCCTGGAGCGCACCGGCGCGCAGGACGGCGACATGATCTTCTTCGGTGCAGATAACAAGAAAGTCGTTGCGGATGCGATGGGCGCGCTGCGTCTGAAGCTCGGTAAAGACCTGAATCTGACCGACGAGAGCAAATGGGCGCCGCTGTGGGTTATCGACTTCCCAATGTTTGAAGACGACGGTGAAGGCGGCCTGACCGCGATGCACCACCCGTTCACCTCGCCGAAAGACATGACGGCTGCCGAGCTGAAAGCGGCACCGGAAGAGGCCGTCGCCAACGCCTACGATATGGTCATCAACGGCTACGAAGTGGGCGGTGGTTCCGTGCGTATTCACAGCGGTGAAATGCAGCAGACCGTGTTCGGCATCCTGGGCATCAACGAGCAGGAGCAGCGCGAGAAATTCGGCTTCCTGCTGGACGCGTTGAAATACGGTACGCCTCCGCACGCGGGTCTGGCCTTCGGTCTTGACCGTCTGACCATGCTGCTGACCGGCACCGATAACATCCGTGATGTTATCGCTTTCCCGAAAACCACTGCTGCAGCGTGTCTGATGACCGAAGCGCCAAGCTTTGCCAACCCGGCCGCACTGGCTGAGCTGGGCATTGAGGTGGTGAAGAAGGAAGAGAAAAACTGATATGACATATAAGCTCCCCGTTTCGGTCCTGGTGGTCATTTATGCAGAAGACACGAAGCGGGTGCTGATGTTGCAGCGGCGCGATGACCCTGAATTCTGGCAGTCGGTTACCGGCAGTCTGGAAGAGGGGGAAACCGCGCCGCAGGCCGCCGCGCGTGAAGTAAAGGAAGAGGTCGCCATTGACGTTGCCCGCGAGCAACTGACCCTGAAGGACTGTCAGCGCACGGTGGAGTTCGAAATTTTTAGCCATTTACGTCATCGCTACGCGCCGGGTACCGAGCGCAATACGGAATCGTGGTTCTGTCTCGCGCTTCCCCATGAACGGGAGATCGTGTTCACGGAACACCTGACCTACCGCTGGGTGAATGCGGCGGATGCCGCCGCACTGACCAAGTCGTGGAGCAACCGGCAGGCGATTGAAGAATTTGTAATTAACGCTGCCTGAAAAGGCGCGCTCTTTGAGGATATTTTTATGGCAGGTCATAGTAAGTGGGCCAACACCAAACACCGCAAAGCGGCACAGGATGCCAAGCGCGGTAAGATCTTTACCAAAATCATTCGCGAGCTGGTGACTGCAGCGCGTCTGGGCGGCGGCGACCCGGCGTCTAACCCGCGTCTGCGCGCGGCGGTAGATAAAGCGCTGTCTAACAACATGACGCGTGACACCCTGAACCGTGCTATCGCACGTGGCGTGGGCGGTGATGAAGACGCGAACATGGAAACCATCATTTATGAAGGTTACGGTCCTGGCGGTACGGCGGTAATGGTTGAGTGCCTGTCCGACAACCGTAACCGTACCGTTGCGGAAGTGCGCCACGCGTTCACCAAAACCGGTGGCAACCTGGGCACTGACGGTTCTGTTGCTTACCTGTTCAGCAAAAAAGGCGTCATCTCCTTCGAGAAAGGCGACGAAGACGCGATCATGGAAGCGGCGCTGGAAGCCGGTGCGGAAGACGTGGTGACCTTTGACGACGGCGCTATCGACGTTTACACCGCGTGGGAAGAGATGGGTGCCGTGCGCGATGCGCTGGAAGCGGCGGGCCTGAAAGCGGACAACGCTGAAGTCTCCATGATCCCGTCCACCAAAGCGGACATGGATGCAGAAACGGCACCAAAACTGCTGCGTCTGATCGACATGCTCGAAGACTGCGACGACGTGCAGGAAGTGTATCACAACGGTGAAATCTCTGATGAGGTTGCAGCGACTCTCTGATGACAGCGTGTAAACCCGTTACAGGAGACGCGTGATGTCGATTATTCTCGGGATTGACCCAGGCTCACGCGTCACCGGTTATGGCGTTATCCGTCAGGTGGGACGCCAGTTAACCTACCTGGGCAGTGGCTGTATTCGCACCAAAGTGGACGATCTGCCGTCGCGCCTGAAGCTCATCTATGCGGGCGTGTCGGAGATCATCACCCAGTTTCAGCCGGACTATTTCGCCATCGAGCAGGTCTTTATGGCGAAAAACGCCGATTCGGCGCTAAAGCTCGGTCAGGCGCGCGGGGTGGCCATTGTCGCTGCGGTGAACCAGGATTTGCCGGTATTCGAATACGCGGCAAGGCAGGTTAAGCAAACGGTGGTGGGCATCGGTAGCGCGGAGAAAAGTCAGGTGCAGCACATGGTGCGGACCCTGCTCAAGCTCCCTGCGAACCCACAGGCCGACGCCGCCGATGCGCTGGCGATTGCGATTACCCACTGTCACGTCAGCCAGAACGCGATGCAAATGAGCGAGTCGCGGCTCAATCTGGCGCGAGGCAGGTTACGATAATGACAAATCAGGCTGGATGTTTATCCAGCCTTTTTTTATTATGTCGGCAGTTAATTTCTTCCAGAACGCAGGAGCGTCACGTGATAGGCAGACTCAGAGGCATCATCATTGAAAAACAACCCCCGTTAGTGCTGCTGGAAGTGGGTGGCGTGGGCTATGAAGTCCATATGCCGATGACCTGCTTCTACGAGCTGCCGGACGCGGGCAAAGAGGCGATTGTCTTTACCCAGTTTGTGGTGCGTGAAGATGCTCAGCTGCTGTACGGCTTCAACAACAAACAGGAACGCACCCTGTTCCGCGAGCTGATTAAAACCAA
Organism: Enterobacter sp. CFEC122; assembly: GCF_052983755.1. Classification (NCBI taxonomy): domain Bacteria; kingdom Pseudomonadati; phylum Pseudomonadota; class Gammaproteobacteria; order Enterobacterales; family Enterobacteriaceae; genus Enterobacter; species Enterobacter sp. CFEC122. Next base: position 89,099 of record NZ_JBRIQR010000010.1, read on the forward strand.
CGGCGTCGGGCCGAAGCTGGCGCTGGCGATCTTATCCGGCATGTCAGCGCCACAGTTTGTGAATGCCGTTGAGCGTGAAGATCCTGCGGCGCTGATTAAGCTTCCTGGCATCGGTAAGAAAACGGCAGAGCGCCTGATTGTCGAGATGAAAGACCGCTTCAAAGGCCTGCATGGCGATCTCTTCACGCCGGCGGCCGATCTGGTACTGACCTCGCCAGGTGCGCCTGCGGCGGATGATGACGCGGAGCAGGAAGCGGTTGCCGCGCTGGTGGCACTGGGCTATAAACCTCAGGAGGCCAGCCGCATGGTAAGTAAAATTGCCAAACCGGACGCCAGCAGTGAAACCCTGATTCGTGAAGCGCTGCGCGCTGCATTGTGAGGTAAAGGATGATTGAAGCAGACCGCCTGGTTTCGGCAGGCACTGTTCAGGCAGAGGATGTGGTGGATCGCGCGATTCGCCCAAAACTGCTTGATGAGTACATTGGCCAGCCGCAGGTTCGTTCCCAGATGGAGATTTTTATCCAGGCGGCAAAGCTGCGCGGCGATGCGCTCGATCACCTGCTGATTTTTGGCCCGCCGGGTTTAGGCAAAACCACGCTGGCGAATATCGTCGCTAATGAAATGGGCGTTAACCTGCGCACCACCTCAGGCCCGGTGCTGGAGAAGGCGGGCGATTTGGCGGCCATGCTGACCAACCTCGAACCGCATGACGTGCTGTTTATCGATGAGATCCACCGCCTGTCACCGGTGGTGGAAGAGGTGCTCTATCCGGCGATGGAAGATTATCAGCTGGATATCATGATTGGTGAAGGTCCGGCGGCACGCTCCATCAAAATCGATCTGCCGCCGTTTACCCTGATTGGCGCAACAACGCGAGCCGGGTCGTTGACCTCTCCACTGCGCGACCGCTTCGGTATCGTGCAGCGTCTGGAGTTTTACCAGGTGGCCGACCTCCAGCACATCGTTGGCCGCAGCGCCCGCTATATGGGGCTGGAGATGAGCGAAGAGGGGGCGTTTGAAGTGGCGAAGCGTTCCCGCGGTACGCCGCGTATTGCCAACCGCCTGCTGCGCCGCGTGCGTGACTTTGCTGAGGTGAAGCACAACGGTTCGATCTCCGCTGAGATCGCCGCGCAGGCGCTGGATATGCTGAACGTTGATGCCGAAGGTTTTGACTACATGGACCGCAAGCTGCTGCTGGCGGTGCTGGACAAGTTCTTTGGGGGGCCGGTCGGGCTGGATAACCTGGCGGCAGCAATCGGGGAAGAGCGTGAAACCATTGAGGACGTGCTTGAACCGTATCTGATCCAGCAGGGCTTCCTGCAGCGCACCCCGCGTGGGCGTATGGCCACGGTGCGGGCTTGGAATCATTTCGGCATTACGCCACCGGCAATGCCGTAAGCAGCGATAATTTATAGCCCCGGTAAGCGAAGCGCCACCGGGGACATACCCGCTACTGCGCGGCCTTCTTCATCATACTGAAGATAAACAGCACCGCCACACTCAGCACCACGGACGGCCCCGCAGGCGTGTCATAGAACGCCGAGAAGGTTAGCCCACCCGTTACCGCAATCATCCCGATAATTACGGCGACACCGGCCATCTGCTCCGGCGTACGGGCAAAACGACGCGCCGTAGCCGCAGGGATGATCAGCAGCGACGTAATAATCAGCGCGCCGACAAACTTCATCGCCACGCCAATGGTTAACGCCGTTACCAGCATCAGCAGCAGCTTAACGCGCTGCAGCTTCACGCCATCGACGAACGCCAGATCGGGGCTGACGGTCATCGCCAGCAGGTTACGCCACTGCCAGAGCAGAATCCCGAGCACCACCACAACGCCAATGGCGATAGCGATGAGATCGTCAGGCGTGACGGCCAGCAGGTCACCGAAGAGGTAGGCCATCAGATCCACGCGGATATTGGACATCAGGCTGACCACCACCAGACCCAGCGACAGGGCGCTGTGCGCCATGATGCCAAGCAGGGTATCGATGGCGAGGTGAGGGCGTTTTTCCAGCCAGACCAGACCGGCCGCCAGCAGCAGCGTGACCACAATCACCGCATAGAACGGGTTGACGTTCAGCAGCAGGCCAAAAGCCACGCCCAGCAGGGACGCGTGCGCCAGGGTATCGCCGAAGTAAGACATTCTGCGCCACACCACAAACGAGCCGAGTGGACCCGCGGCGCAGGCAAGCATAATCCCGGCCAGCCAGCCGGGCAGTAACAGTTCAATCATGAGTGTCCATTTCCCCGACGCAGAACGATTCGTCCCTGCAAATCATGGCGGTGATTATGATGATGGCGATAGATGCCGAGCTGTTCAGCGCCGCGAGGGCCGAACATGGAGATAAATTCCGGGTGCATGGAGACCACTTCTGGCGTGCCGGAGCAGCAGATATGGTGGTTGAGACACAGCACTTCATCAGTTTTTGCCATCACCAGATGCAGGTCGTGGGATACCATCAGTACCGCGCAGTTCAGTTCCTGACGCAGCTGGTCAATAAGATCGTATAGCGCGACCTGGCCGTTGACGTCGACCCCCTGCGTCGGCTCATCCAGCACCAGCAGCTGCGGGCTGCTGAGCAACGCACGGGCAAGTAATACGCGCTGCGTTTCACCGCCGGACAGTTTTTGCAGCGGCGCATCGACAAGATGGCCTGCCTGCACGCGCTTCAGCGCCGGGAGAATATCGGCTTTACGCGTGCCGGGACGCAGGCGCAGGAAACGGCTCACCGTCAGCGGCAGCGTGGCGTCGAGGTGCAGTTTTTGCGGCACATAGCCGATGCGCAATTTTTCCTCACGCTTGATCACGCCTTCATCGGGTGCGACCAGACCCAGCACCACGCGAACCAGGGTGGATTTGCCTGCGCCATTGGGGCCGAGCAGCGTCAGAATTTTGCCGGGCTTCAGATCGAGCGACACGTCAGAAAGGACGCGGCGCTGGCCAAATGAGACCGAAATATTTTCAAGAGAAACCAATGTCGTCATGTCATTTTAAGCTTGAAGAAGTCAACGAATGTTATAATATCACATTCCACGCATTCACTACGATGATTAGTCGCATTATGTTACATAAAAATACGCTTCTTTTCGCAGCATTATCCGCTGCCCTTTGGGGCACAACCGCACAAGATGTTAACGCTGCGGTTGTCGCTTCGCTTAAACCACTCGGGTTTATCGCGTCAGCCATTGCTGACGGGGTAACAGAAACTCAGGTTCTGCTCCCGGATGGTGCATCCGAGCATGACTACTCCCTGCGCCCTTCAGACGTAAAACGCTTACAAAACGCGGACTTAGTTGTCTGGATTGGTCCGGAAATGGAAGCGTTTATGCAGAAGTCAGCAAAACAGGTGGCGGGCGAAAAACAGGTCGCGATTGCCGCCCTCCCAGGCGTGAAACCGTTACTCATGAAAGGGACGGATGACGACGGCGATGAACATGACCATCATGCTGCCGACGGTGAAAAAGGTGATGGAGATCACCATCACGGCGAGTACAACATGCATCTTTGGTTATCCCCAGAGATAGCGCGGCTTTCAGCGGTTGCAATCCATGACAAATTAGTGGAACTTATGCCGCAAAGTCGAGCCAAACTAGACGCCAACCTGAAAGATTTTGAGGCACAATTAGCCGCAACCGATAAGCAGGTAGGTAATGAGCTCGCACCGTTGAAAGGAAAAGGGTATTTCGTTTTTCATGACGCCTACGGCTATTACGAAAAACACTACGGTTTGACCCCGCTGGGGCACTTTACCGTCAACCCTGAAATTCAACCTGGTGCGCAGCGTTTACATGAAATCAGAACACAGCTGGTTGAGCAAAAAGCGACATGCGTTTTTGCTGAGCCACAGTTCAGGCCAGCGGTCGTAGAAGCCGTGGCCAGGGGGACATCCGTGCGCATGGGGACCCTTGACCCGCTAGGAACGAATATCCAGTTGAGCAAAGCGAGCTATTCGCAGTTCCTCAGCCAACTGGCGAACCAGTATGCGAGCTGCCTGAAAGGAGATTAACGAGGAAGTGAATACGTGCAACAGATAGCCCGCTCTGTCGCCCTGGCATTTAACAATCTGCCTCGACCCCACCGCGTCATGCTGGGGTCGCTTACAGTACTCACCTTAGCGGTCGCCGTCTGGCGGCCCTATGTTTACCACCCGAGTTCTGCCCCTATCATCAAAACCATCGAGCTTGAAAAGAGCGAAATCCGCTCTTTGCTGCCTGAAGCCAGTGAGCCTATCGACCAGTCGGCTCAGGAAGATGAAGCCATTCCACAGGATGAACTGGACGATAAAACCGAGAACGAAGCGGGTATCCACGAATATGTAGTTTCTACCGGGGACACGCTGAGCAGCGTGCTGAACCAGTACGGCATCGACATGGGCAATATCAGCCAGCTGGCGGCGGCAGATAAAGATCTTCGCAACCTGAAAATTGGGCAACAGCTCTCCTGGACGTTAACGGCCGATGGCGATCTCCAGCGTCTGACCTGGGAAATGTCCCGCCGTGAAACCCGCACCTACGATCGCACGGCAACCGGTTTCAAAATGACCAGCGAAATGCAGAAGGGCGACTGGGTCAACAGCGTTCTCAAAGGCACCGTGGGCGCAAGCTTTGTCTCCAGCGCGCGCGACGCAGGGTTGACCAGCGCTGAAATCAGTTCGGTGATCAAAGCCATGCAGTGGCAGATGGATTTCCGCAAGCTGAAAAAAGGCGATGAGTTTTCCGTCCTGATGTCCCGCGAAATGCTGGACGGCAAGCGCGAGCAAAGCCAGCTGCTGGGCGTGCGTCTGCGCTCCGAGGGCAAAGATTACTACGCGATCCGTGCCGAAGACGGCAAGTTCTACGACCGCACCGGTACGGGCCTTGCAAAGGGCTTCCTGCGCTTCCCGACGGCGAAACAGTTCCGCGTCTCCTCCAACTTTAACCCGCGTCGTCTGAACCCGGTCACCGGACGCGTCGCACCGCACCGTGGCGTTGACTTTGCTATGCCGCAGGGCACACCGGTACTCGCGGTTGGGGATGGCGAAGTGGTGGTGGCCAAACGTAGCGGCGCAGCCGGATATTATGTTGCGGTACGTCATGGTCGCACGTATACGACCCGCTATATGCACCTGCGTAAGCTGCTGGTTAAACCAGGACAGAAGGTGAAGCGTGGTGACCGCATTGCGATCTCCGGTAATACCGGTCGCTCTACCGGCCCGCACCTGCACTACGAAGTGTGGATCAACCAGCAAGCCGTGAACCCGCTGACGGCGAAACTGCCGCGCACCGAAGGCCTGACGGGTAAAGATCGTACGGATTACCTGGCGCAGGTGAAAGAGGTGTTGCCGCAGCTGAGCTTGAACTAAGCCCTCTGTTTTTGTTAAAAAAGCCGGCGCACCCTGACGCCGGCTTTTTCTTTTGTGCGCGGACGACTGCCTCGCTACACTATCTGAATTAATTTTGCGTCATCAGACCCTGGATCCAGCATGGAAACCCAAAAAAACAATATTGAATACATTCCTGAGTTTGAAAAATCCTTCCGCCATCCGCGCAACTGGGGCGCCTGGCTCGGTGTCTACGCCTTTGCGGGGATAGCGTTGCTGCCGGCTTCCGTCCGCGATCCTGTTCTGGGTAAAATTGGCCGTCTTGCCGGGCGCTTAGGCAAGAGTGCCCGCCGTCGCGCGCAGATCAATCTCTATTACTGTTTTCCTGAAAAGAGCGACGCCGAGCGCGAGGCAATCATTGATGAGATGTATACCACCGCACCGCAGGCCATGGCGATGATGGCGGAGCTGGCGCTGAAAGGGCCGGAGAAAATTGTCGATCGCGTTGACTGGAAAGGGCTGGATATCATTCAGGAGATGCGCCGCAATGACGAGAAAGTCATTTTCCTTGTCCCACACGGCTGGGGCGTTGATATTCCGGCGATGCTGATGGCCTCTCAGGGCCAGAAGATGGCGGCAATGTTCCATAACCAGGGCAATAAAATCTTCGATTTTGTCTGGAATACGGTGCGTCGTCGTTTTGGCGGACGCCTGCATGCGCGCAACGATGGCATTAAGCCGTTCATTCAGTCGGTACGCCAGGGGTACTGGGGCTACTATCTGCCGGATCAGGACCACGGTCCCGAGCACAGCGAGTTTGTCGATTTCTTTGCGACCTATAAAGCGACGCTCCCTGCGATTGGCCGCCTGATGAAAGTGTGTCGTGCCCGCGTGATTCCGCTATTCCCGGTCTATGACGGCAAAACGCATCGCCTGAGCATTGAGGTTCGTCCGCCGATGGACGATCTGCTGACCGCTGACGACCACACCATTGCCCGTCGGATGAACGAAGAGGTGGAGATCCTGGTAGGGCCGCATGCCGAGCAATACACGTGGATCCTGAAGCTGCTTAAAACGCGTAAGCCGGGTGAAAAAGAGCCGTATAAACGCAAAGAGCTTTATCCAACGAAATAAAAAAAGCCCTCTCCATCTGGAGAGGGCTTTTTAACAGAGACGTTATTACTCGACGGTCATAACGCGCGTGGTGTTGGTTGAGCCGATGGTGCTCATCACATCGCCCTGGGTCACAATGACGATATCACCAGAGACCAGATAGCCTTTGTCGCGCAGCAGGTTTACGGCATCGTGCGCCGCGGCCACGCCGTCATTGGTGCTGTCGAAGTGTACCGGCGTCACGCCGCGGTACAGCGCCGTCAGGTTCAGCGTACGTTCGTGACGGGACATGGCGAAGATCGGCAGACCCGAGCTGATACGAGAGGTCATTAGCGCGGTGCGGCCAGATTCGGTCATAGTGATGATCGCGGTAACGCCCTTCAGATGGTTTGCCGCATACATTGCAGACATCGCAATCGCTTCTTCAACGTTGTCGAACTGCACGTCCAGACGGTGTTTAGAGACGTTGATGCTTGGGATCTTTTCAGCACCCAGGCAAACACGTGCCATGGCGGCCACGGTTTCTGCCGGATACTGGCCCGCAGCGGTTTCCGCAGAGAGCATTACCGCATCGGTACCGTCCAGCACGGCGTTGGCCACGTCCATCACTTCTGCACGGGTTGGCATCGGGTTGGTGATCATCGATTCCATCATCTGAGTGGCGGTGATCACCGCGCGGTTCAGCTGACGTGCGCGACGAATCAGGGCTTTCTGAATACCCACCAGCTCAGGGTCGCCGATTTCCACACCCAGGTCGCCACGCGCAACCATCACCACGTCAGAGGCAAGGATCACGTCGTCCATAGCATCCTGATCGCAAACGGCTTCCGCACGCTCAACTTTGGCGACGATTTTGGCATCGCAGCCTGCATCACGCGCCAGACGACGCGCATAGTTCAGATCTTCGCCGCAACGCGGGAAGGAGACAGCCAGGTAGTCAACACCGATCAGCGCAGCAGTCACAATATCCGCTTTATCTTTATCAGTAAGCGCTTCCGCAGAGAGGCCGCCGCCCAGCTTGTTGATGCCTTTATTGTTGGAGAGTGGGCCGCCGACGGTGACTTCGGTGAACACTTTCATGCCCTGAACTTCCAGCACTTTCAGCTGCACGCGACCGTCGTCAAGCAGCAGGATATCGCCAGGTACGACGTCAGCTGGGAGGCCTTTATAGTCGATACCGACTTTCTCTTTATCGCCTTCGCCTTTGCCCAGGTTGGCATCCAGCAGGAATTTGTCGCCGATATTGAGGAAAACTTTACCCTCTTTAAAGGTCGAAACACGGATTTTAGGACCCTGCAAATCGCCGAGGATCGCAACGTGACGGCCCAGTTTAGCTGCGATTTCACGCACTTTATCGGCACGTAATTTATGGTCTTCTGGCGTACCGTGAGAGAAGTTCATACGCACCACGTTGGCGCCAGCGGCGATAATTTTCTCGAGATTATTATCGCGATCGGTGGCCGGGCCTAAGGTGGTTACGATCTTGGTTCTGCGAAGCCTTCTGGACATGTAATACTCCGTTGACTGAAACAACTTTGGTGTTGCGTGAACATTGAATCGGCCTTCATCTGCTGCAAGGCAGTGGAGAGGGGACCGAATGCCGTAAATCGTTACTTCGTCATTATTCGTGACGTCTTCGTTATCAACTATCGAACATCGCTCTTTATAAGCAATTCTTTATCAAAACGCGATTCCTTCAGCGCTTCCTTGACCCGCTTCAAGTTATCCCGGAATTTTGCCCCCCGGCGTAAGGTAAAACCGGTCGCCAGCACGTCAATCACGGTGAGCTGGGCCAGTCGGGAGACCATTGGCATATAAATGTCGGTGTCTTCCGGCACGTCGAGAGTGATCGCCAGCGTCGCCTCACGGGCCAGCGGTGTGCCCGCCGTGGTCAGCGCAATCACCATGGCATCGTTTTCACGGGCCAGCTGCGCCAGTTCTACCTGACTCTTAGTGCGGCCAGTATGCGAAATCAGTACCACGACGTCATCTTCACTGCAATTCATACAGCTCATGCGTTGCAGGACAATGTCATCGGAATAAATCACCGGGACGTTAAAGCGGAAAAATTTGTTCATGGCGTCATGCGCGACGGCCGCCGACGACCCGAGCCCAAAGAAGGCAATTCGCTTGGCCTGGGTGAGTAAATCCACTGCGCGATTCACGGAACTCATGTCCAGAGACTGACGGACGTGGTCAAGCGAAGCCATGGCCGACTCAAAAATTTTCGCGGTATAGGCATCAACGCTGTCGTCTTCATCCACATTACGATTAACATAAGGGGTGCCGTTAGCCAGACTTTGTGCCAGATGCAGTTTAAAATCAGGGAAGCCGCGCGTTTCCATGCTGCGGCAGAAGCGATTGACCGTGGGTTCGCTAACACCCGCTTCCTGTGCCAGAGCGGCGATGCTTGAATGAATCGCCTGAGCGGGAGTGGCGAGAATGACCTCGGCCACTTTTCGCTCGGATTTGCTAAGGTGTTCCAGTTGAAACTGGATTTTTTCCAGCATGTTCATGTTAACAGGACGCTCATGGGTGTAAACGATTTCATTAATTGATGAAATCGTGATTCGATTTAGCCGATATTACCCCTGTGGCTTCCATTAAGGGTAACAATCGACGAGATAATGTTGTTGTTTTTTTTCATTACTTGATCGATGTCGGGTTTTGCTATGACCCTGTTGCGCAAAGAAACGACGGTTGTTGCGTCATTAAGCCGTCGAAATCATCCGAAGGGTGAAAAATCGCGGTATCGCACGCGACGATAAGCGCTAATGGTTTCGGGAATGACGTAAAAGCAGTACAGTGCATTGTAATAAAATTACAACGATACCTGGCAGAAGCACCAGGTGATCCAACTGAGGAGAATGACATGGCGGTAACGCAAACAGCCCAGGCATGTGACCTGGTCATTTTCGGCGCGAAAGGCGATCTTGCACGCCGAAAATTGCTGCCTTCCCTGTATCAACTGGAGAAAGCGGGCCAAATTCATCCGGATACCCGTATCCTGGGTGTTGGGCGCGCCGACTGGGACAAGGACGCTTATACCAAAGTCGTCCGCGAGGCGCTCGAAACTTTCATGAAGGAAAAAATTGATGAAAGTTTGTGGGATACCCTGAGCGGTCGTCTCGATTTCTGCAACCTTGACGTGAATGACGTCAGCGCGTTCGCTCGCTTGGGCGCGATGCTGGATCAGAAAAACCGTGTCACCATTAACTATTTCGCCATGCCGCCAAGCACCTTCGGCGCCATCTGCAAGGGCCTGGGCGAAGCCAAACTGAACGCCAAACCGGCGCGCGTCGTGATGGAGAAGCCGCTGGGTACGTCCCTGGCAACCTCGCGTGAAATCAACGACCAGGTAGGCGAGTTCTTTGAAGAGTGCCAGGTCTACCGTATCGACCATTATCTCGGTAAAGAGACGGTGCTGAACCTGCTGGCGCTGCGTTTTGCTAACTCCCTGTTTGTAAATAACTGGGACAACCGCACTATCGACCACGTGGAAATCACCGTGGCGGAAGAGGTGGGGATTGAAGGTCGCTGGGGTTACTTTGACCAGGCCGGTCAGATGCGCGACATGATCCAGAACCACCTGCTGCAGATTTTGTGCATGATTGCCATGTCTCCTCCGTCTGATCTGACGGCGGACAGCATCCGTGACGCCAAAGTGAAAGTGCTGAAGTCGCTGCGCCGCATCGACCGCTCCAACGTGCGCGAGAAGACCGTTCGCGGCCAGTACACCGCCGGGTTTGCGCAAGGTAAAAAAGTGCCTGGCTACCTGGAAGAAGAGGGCGCGAACAAGTCCAGCAACACCGAGACGTTCGTGGCCATCCGCGTGGACATCGACGACTGGCGCTGGGCGGGGGTTCCGTTCTACCTGCGCACCGGTAAGCGTCTGCCTGCGAAATGTTCCGAAGTGGTTGTCTACTTTAAGAACCCGGAACTGAACCTGTTCAAAGAGTCCTGGCAGGAGCTGCCGCAGAACAAACTGACCATTCGTCTGCAGCCGGACGAGGGCGTGGACATCCAGATCCTGAACAAAGTGCCGGGCCTGGATCACAAACACAACCTGCAGACCACCAAGCTCGATCTGAGCTACTCCGAAACCTTCAACCAGACGCACCTGGCCGATGCTTACGAACGTCTGCTGCTGGAAACCATGCGCGGTATCCAGGCGCTGTTCGTGCGTCGCGATGAGGTGGAAGAGGCGTGGAAATGGGTCGACTCCATCACCGAAGCCTGGGCTGCCGATCAGGATGCGCCAAAACCGTATCAGGCGGGCACATGGGGACCTGTCGCGTCGGTGGCAATGATCACCCGTGATGGCCGCTCCTGGAACGAGTTTGAGTAAGATAATCCGCTAGCCCGAAAGTGTTATTTTACCGGTAACATGATCTAACACAGCTCGTGGCACAATTTTCAACTTTTAAGCTCCGCGTGGATTCACCCGCGGAGCTTTTTTTATTACACTGCCGGAAGTGATTTTGCCCCTGAGCTCCGGACAGCAAGCGTTTCAGCGTTGTTAACAACTGCCAGCGACTTTGTAAACTCCCGAGCCCGGACAGATAAATGAGAGGAGCTTTTATGAATCCGACATTGTTACGCGTAACACAGCGCATTATTGAGCGCTCGAAAGAGACCCGTTCGGCCTACCTCGCCCGGATTGAACAGGCGAAGAGCAACACCGTTCACCGTTCCCAGCTGGCCTGCGGTAACCTGGCGCACGGCTTCGCCGCCTGCCAGCCTGACGATAAAGCGTCGCTGAAAAGCATGTTGCGTAACAATATCGCCATCATTACCGCCTATAACGATATGCTCTCCGCGCATCAGCCCTATGAGGTTTACCCGGACATCATCCGTAAAGCGCTGCACAGCGTGAATGCGGTCGGCCAGGTGGCGGGTGGGGTACCCGCCATGTGCGACGGCGTGACGCAGGGTCAGGACGGTATGGAGCTCTCCCTGCTGAGCCGTGAAGTCATTGCCATGTCCGCGGCGGTGGGCCTGTCACACAACATGTTTGATGGCGCGCTCTATCTCGGCGTATGCGACAAGATTGTTCCGGGCCTGGTGATGGCCGCGCTGTCGTTTGGTCATCTGCCTGCGATCTTCGTGCCGTCGGGCCCAATGGCAAGCGGCCTGCCGAACAAAGAAAAAGTGCGCATTCGCCAGCTGTACGCGGAAGGAAAAGCAGATCGTCAGGCGCTGCTGGAAGCGGAAGCTGCATCCTACCACGCGCCGGGCACCTGTACGTTCTACGGTACCGCGAACACGAACCAGATGGTGGTGGAGTTTATGGGGATGCAGCTTCCGGGCTCGTCCTTTATCCAGCCGGATGCACCGCTGCGCAAGGCGCTGACCGAGGCTGCGGCCCGTCAGGTCACGCGTCTGACCGGAAACGGCAACGAATGGATGCCGATGGGCAAAATGGTCGACGAAAAAGTTATCGTCAACGGGATTGTCGCGCTGCTGGCCACCGGCGGTTCGACCAACCACACCATGCACCTGGTGGCCATGGCGCGTGCGGCGGGCATTCTGATTAACTGGGATGACTTCTCCGAGATCTCTTCCGTGGTGCCGTTGATGGCGCGCCTGTATCCGAACGGTCCGGCGGACATCAACCACTTCCAGGCCGCAGGCGGCGTACCGCTGCTCATGCGCGAGCTGCTGAAGGGCGGTCTGCTGCATGAAGATGTTAACACCGTAGCGGGCTTTGGCCTGCAGCGCTACACCCAGGAGCCATGGCTGAACAACGGCGAGCTGGACTGGCGCGAAGGGGCGACCGCATCTCTTGATGCGCAGGTTATCGCCACCATCGACAAACCTTTCTCTCCTCACGGTGGCACAAAGGTGCTGAGCGGTAACCTCGGTCGCGCGGTAATGAAGACCTCTGCCGTACCGGAAGAGAACCAGATTATCGAAGCGCCAGCGGTGGTATTTGAAAGCCAGCACGACGTATTACCTGCCTTTGACGCCGGTCTGCTCGACAAAGACTGCGTGGTAGTGGTGCGTCATCAGGGGCCTAAAGCCAACGGGATGCCAGAATTACATAAACTTATGCCACCACTTGGTGTATTATTGGACCGCCGTTTCAAAATTGCACTGGTGACCGATGGACGCCTCTCTGGCGCCTCAGGTAAAGTGCCATCAGCTATCCACGTGACGCCGGAAGCGTACGACGGCGGCCTGCTGGCGAAAGTGCGTGACGGTGACATGATCCGCGTTAACGGTCAGACAGGCGAGTTAACCCTGCTGGTGGATGACGCCGAGCTGGCGGCACGTCAGCCCCATATTCCTGACCTGAGCGCGTCGCGCGTGGGAACAGGACGCGAAATGTTTGGCGCACTGCGTGAGAACCTCTCCGGTGCTGAGCAGGGCGCAACCTGTATTACGTTTTAAGACGACTTGATTTTAACGATCTGGCGAGAGAAGACTCTGATGAAAAACTGGAAAACAAGTGCAGAAGCAATCCTGACCACTGGCCCTGTCGTGCCGGTTATCGTGGTAAACAAGCTGGAGCACGCTGTACCGATGGCGAAAGCGCTGGTTGCGGGCGGCGTTCGCGTTCTGGAAGTGACCCTGCGTACCGCCTGCGCGATGGATGCCATTCGCGCGATTGCCAAAGAAGTGCCGGATGCCATTATCGGTGCGGGTACCGTAACGAACGCAAAACAGCTGGCTGAAGTGACCGAAGCGGGCGCACAGTTTGCCATCAGCCCGGGCCTGACCGAGTCGCTGCTGAAAGCCGCCACCGAAGGTACCATTCCGCTGATCCCGGGCATCAGCACCGTTTCTGAACTGATGCTGGGCATGGACTACGGTCTGAAAGAGTTTAAATTCTTCCCGGCGGAAGCGAACGGCGGCACCAAAGCGCTGCAGGCCATTGCCGGTCCATTCTCTCAGGTACGCTTCTGCCCGACGGGCGGTATCTCTCCTGCCAACTACCGTGACTACCTGGCGCTGAAAAGCGTGCTGTGCATCGGTGGCTCATGGCTGGTTCCGGCGGATGCGCTGGAAGCGGGCGACTGGGATCGCATCACCAAACTGGCTCGCGAAGCGGTAGAAGGCGCGAAGCAGTAAGTCATTCGCCGCATGAAAAACGGGCCTTTCGGCCCGTTTTTTTATCCCGTTACCTTAACGCTTGCTGCGGCCGCTTTCGCTCTCGCCACGGCGTCATCAACGTTATCTCCGGTGGCTAACGCCACGCCAAGACGACGGGTTCCGTCGATCTCCGGCTTGCCGAACAAACGGACCTGCAACCCGGCACCCACCGCCGCGTCGACGTTATCAAACGTAACGTTCTGGCTGGTTAGCTGCGGCAGGATCACCGCCGAGGCGGCCGGGCCGTACTGACGGATACCGCCGACGGGCAGGCCGAGGAAGGCGCGCACGTGCAGGGCGAACTCGGAGAGATCCTGCGAAATCAGCGTGACCATGCCGGTGTCATGCGGGCGAGGGGAGACTTCGCTGAAGATCACCTCATCGCCGCACACAAACAGCTCCACGCCAAACAGGCCATAGCCGCCCAGCGCCAGGACGGTTTTACGGGCGATCGCCTGCGCACGCTCCAGCGCCAGGGCGCTCATCTGCTGCGGCTGCCAGGATTCGCGGTAATCGCCATCTTCCTGGCGGTGGCCAATCGGGTCGCAGAAATGGACGCCGTCAACGGCGCTGACGGTCAGCAGGGTGATCTCGAAATCAAACTTCACCACCCCTTCAACGATCACGCGACCGGCGCCTGCGCGGCCACCCTGCTGGGCGTACTCCCACGCCTTGTCCACCGTGCTGCTGCCGCGGATAAAGCTCTGTCCTTTACCGGAGGAGCTCATCACCGGCTTAACGATGCACGGGTAACCAATCTCCTCTACGGCCTGCAGGAATGCGGCCTTATCGCCAGCAAAACGATAGCTCGACGTGGGCAACCCGAGCTCTTCTGCCGCCAGACGACGAATGCCTTCGCGGTTCATGGTCAGCTTTGCGGCTTTCGCGCAGGGCACCACGCGCTGGCCTTCCTGCTCAAGCGCAATCAGCGTATCGGTGGCGATGGCTTCAATTTCCGGTACAACGAAATCAGGCTTCTCGCGTGAAATCAGCTCACGAAGGGCATCGCCGTCCAGCATGTTAATCACATAAGAACGATGGGCGACGTGCATGGCGGGTGCATCGGCGTAGCGGTCTACGGCAATGACTTCCACGCCTAAACGCTGGCACTCAATGGCGACCTCTTTTCCCAGCTCGCCCGATCCCAACAGCATCACTCGCGTCGCCGCAGGTCGCAGCGCGGTTCCTAAACGAATCATAACAATCCCCCTGAAAAAGTTGCGGGCAGTATAAACGAAAACGTTTGCGTCTGTCTTGTGCACGGTCAGGTGAGGGGAGAAGAAATTTGCGCTTCTTTAGCCCGCCCAGACATTTCCTGACGCCTGCTCGCTTACGCTGTGGAACATGTTCACCGTTAAGTGAGGAAAATCATGTCTGGCTGGCTAAATCAATTGCAATCACTGTTAGGGCAGAAAACGTCGTCTTCCGGCGAGCGGGATCTCAGCAAACTGCTGGTGCCCGGGGCGCTCGGCGGGCTGGCAGGCCTGCTGGTCGCGAATAAATCCTCGCGCAAGCTGCTGGCAAAGTACGGGACAGGCGCGCTGCTCGCCGGTGGGGGCGCCATTGCGGGCACCGTCCTGTGGAATAAATACAAGGACAGGGTCCGGACCGCGCATAGCGATGAACCGCACTACGGCGAGCACACCTCGCCGCTGGATCTGCGCACCGAAAGGCTCATTCTTGCGCTGGTTTTTGCCGCGAAAAGTGACGGACATATCGACGATAAGGAACGGCTGGCGATCGAACAGCAGCTGCGCGAAGCCGGCGTCGAAGAGAAGGGCAGAGCGCTGGTGGCGCAGGCCATCGAACAGCCCCTGGATCCGCAGCGTCTGGCGCAAAGCGTGAAAAATGAGGAAGAGGCGCTTGAACTCTATTTCCTCAGCTGTGCCGCCATCGATATCGATCACTTTATGGAGCGCAGCTACCTGAATGCGCTTGGCGACGCGCTGAAGATCCCGCAGGACGTGCGTGAGGGCATTGAGCGGGATATTCGGGAACAAAAACAGGCGTTACAGGGATAGTTCTCGCCGTTGCGACCCTGTTTCGCTTGCATCATGCGTGGGTTTTGCCAACCTTATAGGGTGTAAAACGAAAAAGAATGATGACATGCCACCGAAAGCCCGACGTATACCTTATGCGATCACCACGCATGGCGATACGCGTATAGACAACTATTACTGGCTACGGGACGATTCGCGCTCCCGGCCAGAGGTGCTCGACTACCTGCACGAGGAAAACGACTATGGCCGCAAGGTCATGTCCAGCCAGCAGACGCTTCAGGACCAGCTGCTGAATGAAATGGTGCAGCGTATTCCTCAGCGCGATATCTCCGCGCCCTGGACCAAAAATGGCTATCGCTATCGCCATATTTATGAGCCCGGCAACGAGTATCCCATCTACCAGCGTCAGTCGGTCCTGAGCGCCGAATGGGATGCGTGGGATATTCTGCTGGATGCCAATCAGCGCGCGGCCCACAGCGAGTTTTATACTCTGGGCGGCATGTCCATTTCGCCGGATAACGCGGTGATGGCGCTGGCGGAGGATTATCTCTCCCGTCGCCAGTACGGCCTGCGTTTTCGCAATCTGGACACCGGCAACTGGTATCCGGAAATGCTGGAAAACGTCTCCCCGGATTTTGTCTGGGCGAATGATTCCGAGACGGTGTACTACGTCAAAAAGCACGCCTCTACGCTGCTGCCCTATCAGGTATGGCGGCATACCATCGGAACGGACTCCGCAGACGACGAGCTGGTCTATGAAGAGAAAGACGAAACGTTCTATGTCAGCCTGCATAAAACCTCTTCGCGCCATTATGTGATTATCTTCCTGGCCAGCGCCACGACGTCGGAAGTCCTGCTGCTGGATGCCGAACTGCCCGACGCCCAGCCGCTCTGTTTCCTGCCGCGCCGAAAGGATCATGAATACAGCCTGGATCACTTCCAGCACAGCTTTTATCTGCGCTCGAATCGCGAGGGTAAAAACTTTGGCCTCTATAAAACCAAAGTACGCGATGAGCGCAAGTGGGAGGTGCTTATCCCCGCGCGGGATCAGGTGATGCTGGAAGGGTTTACCCTGTTCACCGACTGGCTGGTGGTGGAGGAGCGCCAGCGCGGGCTGACCAGCATCCGGCAAATCAACCGTAAAACGCGGGAAGTGGTGGGGATCGCGTTCGACGACCCGGCCTATGTGACGTGGATTGGGTTCAATCCCGAACCCGAATCATCGCGGCTGCGCTACGGCTATTCATCCATGACCACACCGGACACCCTGTTTGAGCTGGACATGGATACCGGGCAGCGTCAGGTGATAAAGCAGACCGAGGTTAAAGGGTTTGAGTCCGAAAACTACCGCAGCGAGCACCTGTGGGTCACCGCCCGGGATGGCGTCGAGGTCCCCGTCTCGCTCGTCTATCACAAAGCCCATTTCCAGAAAGGCAAAAACCCGATCCTGGTGTACGGCTACGGCTCCTACGGCTCCAGCATGGATGCTGATTTCAGCAGCAGCCGTTTAAGCCTGCTCGACCGCGGCTTTGTTTTCGCCATCGCCCATATTCGCGGCGGCGGTGAGCTGGGGCAGCACTGGTATGAGGACGGGAAATTCCTGAAAAAGAAAAACACCTTCAATGACTACCTCGACGTCTGCGATGCGCTGATTGATCAGGGCTATGGCGATCCGAAACTCTGCTTTGGCATGGGCGGCAGCGCGGGAGGCATGCTGATGGGGGCGGTGATCAACCAGCGTCCCGAACGCTTTAAGGGGATTGTCGCGCAGGTGCCGTTTGTCGATGTGGTGACGACCATGCTCGATGAATCCATTCCGCTGACGACCGGGGAGTTTGAAGAGTGGGGGAATCCGCAGGATGAGATTTACTACCGCTATATGAAAACGTACAGCCCTTACGATAACGTCGAGGCGAAAGCCTATCCCCACATGCTGGTCACCACCGGTCTGCATGACTCTCAGGTGCAGTACTGGGAGCCGGCAAAATGGGTGGCGAAACTGCGGGAGCTGAAAACCGACGATAACCTGCTGCTGCTGTGTACCGACATGGATTCCGGACACGGCGGGAAATCGGGACGATTTAAATCGTATGAAGGGGTGGCGCTGGAGTATGCCTTCCTGATTGGCCTGGCGCAGGAGACGCTGCCAGGCCGTGCAGAGCGTTAAGCTTCGCCCAGATAGTGCTTCAGCGTCAGGCGCAGTTCCGGGCTCATTTTGTCAAGGTTGTTATACAGCCAGCGCAAATAGCCCGGGTCTTTATCCGCAATATCCGACACCGCTCTGCCCCGGTATTTACCAAAGGTAAACGTGGTCAGCAGTGCGGGGCGTCCGGTAATCGTTGCCATATCGTCCGGCGTCCAGCCCGAGGTGTTCATAATATCGATGAGTAGCGCGGCGGTGATATAGCAGTCGTACAGGGCGCGGTGATGATGAAGCCCCTCAGGCGTGCGGACGCTGAGCTTGCGGGACTTGTACAGCGCCATGTTGCTGTATTTAATGCCCGGCCAGAGGCGACGCGCCAGCTTCATGGTACAAATCCATTCCCCCGGCATTTCAGGGAGCACCCGGCGGTCAAAACTGGCGTTATGCGCGACGTACCAGGGGCTACCGTAATAGTGGGGAATGATCTCTTCGATCCACGGCTTGTCCGCCACCATCGATTCGGTAATGCGATGGATAGCCATCGCCTGAGGGCTGATGGGGCGGTCAGGACGCACCAGATGGCTCATTGGGTTGACGATTTTACCATCAACCACGTCGACAGAGGCCACTTCCACAATTCCGCCCTGAAGATCGCAAGTTTCGGTATCGATGACGCGCAGCATTGAACACTCCTGAGCTTAAAACGCCTAGCCTAAAGGAATGATATCGCCTTGCCAACCCTCTCCGCCGAGCGTGCCGGTCAACAGCAGCTCGCCCTTATCCGCGCGAACGATCAGCTGGCCTTTTTCATCCCACAGCGCGCTACCGCCGCAGGCGTTCGCCATCAACACCGCTATGGCATATTTATGCGCGAAGCGCTGCAGGGTACTGATGGACTGCCGCCAGCGGTTATCCTCCACTGACTGACAGCTGGTAAACAGCGACGCTCTGGGATCGAGATTGGGGGAATCGGCATGCGCATCAATAATGCTGAGCTGTTTCTCTCCCGGCACCAGGCTGGCTCCGCCACCTTGCGGGTAGCGAAGGATGCGTTGACGAGCGGGGGTGAAGAGCGCGAGACCTTTCTGGCGCTGACCATCCCGCTCCACGGGGAGCCCGGCAATTACGGTTATTCGGTAACGATGCGCCGCGTCGAGCAGCGGTTCAAGCTGGGCGTCGCCGGGTGGGAGAGGTAACGTCGTCGTTCCCGAGCCTGTTAATGACAGTTCAGGAAACACCAGCAGATCGCACCCCTGCCGTGCTGCTTCGGCGATGAAGCGCAGGTGGTGCGTGATATGGTCATCGACACTCTGATGCTGCCCGCTATACTGGGCCGCCGCTATATTCCAATGTGACATCGTGACTTCCTTATACACTGAGTCGCAGGGATTTAAGAATACACCTAAATTTATCAGGGTTTTCTTATCCTGCCAGATTCAGCGTAAGGAAGTGTAACGGCTCGTTAAGCTTATTTAACTTTAGGTTCGTACGGTAAACGGGAGAGGTTGACCGAGGCGAGACGGTGGGCGATGAGTCTTTCGCGAAACCAGTCGCGCAGATGGGCGGGCTGTTCCCGTTCAACGACTTCAGCCACGACAGGCATGTTGTAACGCTCTTTAAACGCGACGCCAGCGGCAGCGAGATCGACATTCACTTTATCCATCTCGTCCTGTGGAAGGGCGGCCAGATTGATCTTCATTACCTTCTCCTTTTTATGCGGCGGCAACGTTACCGCGATTGCACGACGATGACAAGCGGA
This sequence comes from Enterobacter sp. CFEC122, assembly GCF_052983755.1. Taxonomy (NCBI): domain Bacteria; kingdom Pseudomonadati; phylum Pseudomonadota; class Gammaproteobacteria; order Enterobacterales; family Enterobacteriaceae; genus Enterobacter; species Enterobacter sp. CFEC122. Next base: position 108,512 of record NZ_JBRIQR010000010.1, read on the forward strand.
GGCAGGATGATCCTCGACTCGTTTATTATACAGCGTTATTCTTTAGCATACAGACATAACAAAAAGGAATGATTGCTATGTGTTTCTCCGCTTCCCGCGCGGTATGCGCACTGGTTTTTCTGGCCTCTACAATGATGACCCCCTCCGTGCTGGCGCATGCGCACCTTAAGCAGCCGATCCCGGCAGCGGACAGCGTGGTGAGCGCTCCGCAGGCACTGACGCTGAATTTTTCAGAAGGCATCGAACCGGAATTTAGCGGTGTGGTGGTGACGGATGCGCAAAAGCAGGTCATCAAAACGGGAACCGCCACGCGCGACGAAAAGAACAAGGCGCAGCTCACCGTTCCGCTGGACCAAACGCTGACGCCAGGGACGTACCAGGTAGACTGGCATGTCGTCTCTGTAGACGGTCATAAAACCAAAGGTAGCTATCACTTTAGCGTGAAATAGCATGCTGGCGCTGTGTTATATCGGGTTGCGCTTTATCCATTTCGGGGCGCTGATGCTGATTTTTGGCAACGCGCTTTACAGCGTCTGGTTTGCGCCTTCCTCTCTCCAGCGGCTGATGTCCCGACGTTTCCAGCTGCAGCAGAAAGTGGCGGCTTTTGTGAGCCTGGCGGCTGCACTCCTGATGTTTATGCTTCAGGGCGGGCAGATGGGTAACGGTTGGGGCGACGTATTTGCCCCACAGGTCTGGTCCGGCGTAATGAGGACACAGTTTGGCGGCGTCTGGCTTTGGCAAATGATTCTCGCTGCGATGACGGTCGCTGCAGCATGGCTCGCGCCGCTGAAGGGTTCGCGGCTGCTGCTGCTCGCCATGGGGCAGCTTATCCTGCTGGCGGGGGTAGGGCACGCGGCGATGAACGACGGTCCGATGGGGGCGCTGCAGCGCCTTAATCACGCTTTTCACCTGATCTGTGCTGCTACCTGGCTTGGCGGATTACTGCCCCTGCTGTTCTGCATGCGTCTGGCGAACGGGCGCTGGCAGAATGCCGCCATCTATACCATGATGCGCTTCTCGCGCGTGGGCCATTATGCGGTCGCGGGCGTGCTGCTCAGCGGAGCGATCAATGCACTCATGATACTGGGCGTCCATATTCCCTGGCAGGCTGACTACGTGCAGTTTTTGTTTTTCAAATGTGCGCTGGTGGCGTTGATGGTGGTAATTGCGCTGGCAAATCGGTATTTTCTGGTGCCACGGTTTCGTCCGGAGACCGGGCGAGCACAACAGATTTTTATCAGGATGACACAGGCAGAAGTGGTGCTGGGGGCGCTGGTACTGGCAACGGTCAGTCTGTTCGCCACCTGGGAACCCTTCTGACAAGGTTAAATATCATATGAAAAAGACAGTACGTTCTCTCATATTGCTGGCCTGCACGGGGAGCGCGTTTGCCGCACCGCAGGTTATCACCGTCAGCCGTTTTGAAGTGGGTAAGGACAAATGGGCCTTCAACCGTGAAGAGGTGATGCTGACCTGCCGTCCGGGCCATGCGCTGTATGCCATCAACCCGAGCACGCTGGTGCAATACCCGTTAAATGAAACCGCCGAGCAGCAGGTGGCCAGCGGAAAGAACAGCGGCCAGCCGATTAGCATCATTCAGATCGATGACCCGGCGAATCCGGGACAGAAAATGAGCCTGGCCCCGTTTATCGAGCGCGCCGACAAGCTCTGCTAACGTTCAGGTTCCCAATAAAAAACCGCAGATGCTTGCGAAAGCACTGCGGTTTTTCACATTTTATGATGCTCTGGCGCTTTTTTTCCGACCGCTTTAGCTGTGGACTGGAAAACCTGGCGTCGTCATCTATTCTTAAAAGGCAAGGCGACTTAGCCTGCATTAATGCCAACTTTTAGCGCACGGCTCTCTCCCAAGAGCCATTTCCCTGGACCGAATACAGGAATCGTATTCGGTCTCTTTTTATCTGCATGAAAGTAAAAGACTAATCCTTTCGTTGTCTCAGTTCTGCAGCGCACGTTCTGTACGTCTGGTTAAAACATAACACATTACGGCATGCTGTAGTCCAGCCCTTTTTGCCTGTTTTGTTAAATTTTCGTGTGCAATTCAGTAAAGCGCGTGCGGGGTCTAAAAGTACGACCTAACCGACGCCTCGATTTCATCAAGCAGCTCAAAGCGACGGCGGTATTCAGCGCGTTTTTTACTGGCAATTTCTTCAAGGGATTTGCGCTCCATATGCAGCGGGAGCTGCCAACTGAAGGTCGAGCGTTTTTGACCGTCAATAGAAGCCCAAAACTCGTCGTAGCTGGCATGGAAATGACGACCTTTACTCAGACGATAGCGCAGCGCGCGGAAGATATGCCCTTCATCGCTGACTGCGTAAATGGCTTTCATGCCGGAGAGGGTTGCAAGCTGGAAAAGCACTTCCATCAACACGCGTTTCGGGAAAAGACCATGGCAGGCACGGGTCGCCTGTTTGATCACATCGCGGGATACGCTGCGGCGCGGGCCCTGAAGACCCCCAATCACCAGCGCATATTCTCCGTTTTCACGCGTAACGCAAAACGTCACGCTCGCAAGCAGGGTATTTTCGTTATCACGCAGCCACAGCGTACACTCGCCCTCACGCTCTGCTTTACTGGCGTTCATGGCATTAACGTTATAGCTCACGCCATCTTTAGCATGAAACTCAACAATGGATTGTTCTTGCGGCCCGGTTAAGGCGGCGATTAGCCCGGCATCTCTCAGGGAGTCAATCCACTGATAATGGGTGATGATGGCATTGGCCCGTGCGTTGGCATTCATCCCCCGCATGAGATACTGGCGATGCGTTTTGCTCGGCAGGGTGATTTGCGAAGCCAGCAGCTGGTCGAAATCGTTGCGGCGAGCCAGTGCATCGAGCATGCGATGCGTGGAAGACCAGAACAGCAGTGAACGTAACAGAAATTTGAGACGGTACTCGCGTTTTTGCCAGATAGGACCTGGAACGAGTTTACCTTTCACCAGTTCGGAAATGATATGGGTACGATGCGAATGTGGCGCATCTTCTTGCAGGCGCTTATTTGACACGGAAAGACCTCAAAGTTTATGCAATGCATATTTTAGGGGCATGCAAAAGTGTATTAATACTGGTGAAATATTTATTTATCCTTAGTTTACTGTTTGTTTAACTTTATGAAAAGCGCTCCAGCGGAGCTTCCCTGCGCATATGCTAGCTGCAGCTACACTCTCTTGTGGGAGGTTCTATGTATGAGCGAATAGATGGTCGAAAGTGGCGTCACGTCTGGGTGGTCAGCGATATACATGGCTGTTATCAGCGGCTTATGGATGAGCTTAAACGCCGTCATTTTAATCCGTATGAGGATTTGCTTATTTCCGTTGGGGATATGATCGATCGCGGTCCGGACAGCGTTAAATCATTACAGCTTATCAATGAAAAATGGTTTCGTGCCGTCCGGGGCAACCATGAGCAAATGGCGCTCGACAGTCTGGATAATAACGATTTTTCACTCTGGACAATGAATGGCGGAATATGGTTCAGGCAACTTGAACGGGACCAGCAACAGCTTGCGCTGTCGTTGCTCGAAGCCTGTCGCGATTTACCGCATATCATCGAGGTAACCTGTGCGAACGGTCTGAACGTGATTGCCCATGCGGATTATCCGGCAGCGGAATACCGCTGGCAAAAACCGGTGAGCGCCCAGCGCGTTTTATGGGATCGCGATCGGTTGACGGGGTTTATGGTGGGTAAAGGGCAGGGCATCAGCGGTGCGGATCATTTCTGGTTCGGACATACGCCCGTCGACAGAAGGTATGATTTTGACAATCTCCACTACATTGATACGGGCGCCGTATTTGACGGTTACTTTACGCTGGCGCAGCTGCAGTAATAAATAACCCGCCTTCGGGCGGGTTCTCTTTAGGTCAGGCAAGACGCATGACCCAGGCATCGGTTTTACTATCGTAATGCTCACGGTAAAGAACAGAATGTTCGCCATCAAGTATTGCCGGGACGCTGGTGTCTGCATCCCATGCATCGAGCTGCATGCACAAATCCGGGTCGGATTTGCAGGGAATACTTAACGTTCGATCGCCTTGCGCTTCGCCGCGCAGTTCTGCGTCGTCGATCTCAAAAGCGCCAATACGCACGCTGGTTTTCGTCATAGTGCTCTCCGGGTCGGTTGTCAAAATCTGGTATGACCAGTACGGCCACCCATTTTTGATCGTAGACAAGGAGAGCAAAATCGCCAGTAAAAAAATGCGCTTTTTTTCAGGCCGAGCGATCGTTACCGGTAAACAGTCGTCCATCCCGGACCAGCTCGCGCGGATAGCTGTTTTTCAGTCGTGAACCGACTTTTTTTGCCAGCCCGAGCGGGTATCCCTGATACGTCACGATCACTTCATCGCCTGATGGCGTGCTGTCAGGATAGACATCGCGACCACGGTACCACTCTTCGGCTTCCTGATGCGTCAGGGCAAAGGCATTCTCGTGCCCGGCAAGGGCGATGACGGCCTCATGCTGCCAGCGATAGCCTTTATTATGCACTTCCGTCAGGCGGATCCCGATTCGGGAAAAACGGACCTTTCCGATGAGCGGTTCGATCTCAGCCGGGAACAGCCATACCTCTTTATCACGGATCCAGAGGTGCAGGCTCTCATCCCAGACCAGGCCAACCTTTTCGGCGGCGGCGACAAGCTGTGCTGCATCGCGCCCTTTGAGGGGGGCAAACGGGAAGGTGCCGACCTTGAATTTGGGTGCGGGCAGGGGAGCAACCGCCTGCGTTTTACGCAGACGTGCCACAAAGAAGCCTTCGCAGTCGTAAATCTGCGGGAATACGTGGAGGAAACCCTCCGGCGTAATCGCCTCCTGTGCTGAGACAAACAGATCGTTAAGCGGCAGGAATTCGACCGCATCCGGGTATTGCGCTTTCAGCCACAGGCAGACGTCTTCGTTTTCATCGCGGTTTAAGGTGCACGTTGAATAGACCAGCGTGCCGCCTGGGCGAAGGGCATGGAATGCGCTTTCGATCAACTCCCGCTGCGTGGCGGCGATCTCAAGGTTGCTTTCCACGGACCAGTTCTTTAACGCATCGGGATCTTTACGCACCACCCCTTCGCCGGAGCAGGGAGCGTCCAGCAGAATGGCGTCGAAGGCTTCCGGCAGGGCAGCGCCAAACACGCGGCCGTCGAAGTGCGTCAGGGCAACGTTATGAATACCGCAGCGGCTGATGTTGGCATGCAATACCTTCACGCGGCTGGCGGAAAACTCGTTGGCGAGGATCGCGCCCCGGTTACCCATACGGGCGGCAATCTGCGTGGTTTTTGAGCCGGGCGCCGCGGCCACATCCATCACGCGCTCGGGCGCATTGCCATCGGCGAACAGGGCTGCCACCGGCAGCATCGAGCTGGCTTCCTGGATATAGAACAGGCCGCTCAGATGTTCAGCGGTGCTTCCCAGCGGCACGGCGTCTTCGTCATCGCGCTCGATCCAGAACCCCTCAGCGCACCACGGTACCGGCGTAAGCTGCCAGCTGTAGGGCGCGACCAGCGCCAGAAAATCCTCGACGCTGATTTTCAGCGTGTTGACGCGAATACTGCGGCGTAACGGACGCTGGCAGGCGGCGATAAAATCGTCTAACGACAGGTGAGAAGGAAGCGCCTCGCGCATCTGCGCCAGGAATTGTTCAGGAAGAAATACGGAGTTTTGAGCCACGGGCACACCACAGGGAAAAGTTCAGGTGCGCAGTGTAACATAAAGGCTCCGGTGCGTTGACACCGGAGCCTTGCAGATTAACGCGGCAGGGCGGTTCCCCATTCGCGCCACTCTTTCGGTTCGCTTTCGAGCAGCAGGAAATGTTTACCCGGCTGCGCTTTCGGCGCCAGCGGCGTCCCCGGCGGTGTGGCAAACGCAATACCACCGCGAATGAACTGGTTGAAGGTCCCGGTTTTCACCACGCCTCCCGTCAGGCCGAAGTCCAGCGAGTAGCCGGATGCCAGCCAGAACACCGAGTTATTACGCACCAGGTGCTGGTAGCGTTCGCTGATGCGTAGCGCCACCATCACGCGGTCGGAGAGCGTCCCGAGCGTCAGGCCCGTGACCGTACCGACCTCAATGCCGCGGAACAGGACCGGCGTGCCGATGCTCAGCGAGCCGGCTTCCGGCACTTCCACCACGATGCTCAGGCCGCCAAGGTAGCGCGAGTCGGTGATCGTGGCTTCCTGCAGCTCGAAATCACGGCGGGCATTGCCCTGGCCGGGCTCAACGTTGATGTACGGCTGCAAAATGGTGTCGAGATGCTCAACGCCTGCGGCCGAGATCTGCGGTGTCACCACCGAGAAGCGCGAACCCGCGCGCGCAAAGGTCTGCACATATTCCGGGTAGAGCACGGCGGTAGCCTGCACCTCGTTGCGCGAGGTGATCAGCGTCAGCTTCTGGATCTGCCCGATATCAATGCCCAGGTAGCGGATGGGCATGCCTTCCGCCAGCTTACCGGCATCAAACGCGTGCAGGGTAATCTGCCCGCCCACGGCGCGTGCGGCGGTCTCGGACGGGAAGAGAATTCGCTTATCGCCTTTACGCAGGTTCGCGCCCGCTCCGCTGAGGTTATCGAAGCTAATCGCCCCGCGCAGCGCGCGTGACAGCGGAGAGGCCTGTACGGTCAGTCCGTTACCGTTCAGCTGCACTTTCGCGCCGCCTTCAGCCCAGAAGACGCTGTTCGGCGTCAGCAGCTTGCGGTACTCCGGCTTGATGTGCAGTTCGATATCAAAGGCGTCGGCACGCGGGCGAACGGTGATCACTTCCCCGACTTCAAACTTGCGATACAGCACCACGGAGCCCGCCTGAACGTCCGGCAGGGTCTCGGCACTTAACGTCAGCGTGGTGGTAGGAAGATCGCTCAGGCTGTTTTCAATCGCTTTCTCAAGGTTGGCATACAGCGGGTAGCTGTCGCGCACGGGGCCTTTATCCCCCGGCAAAATACGGATGCCGCCGTTCACCCATTCGCTGGCGCTGGCGCCGAGAAACTCCACGCCGTCCAGACCTACCTTCACGTCGACGCGACTGTTCACCACGAATTTACTGTCGCCATGTACCAGGTCTCTGTATTGCGGATCGATGGCGACGGAGAATTGCACCCCATCCGCGGAGAGCTTCCGCTCCAGCACCTGTCCCACCTGCACGCCGTGTAAAATCAACGGCTGACCGGCTTCAATCCCATAGCTTTCTGGCGCATTGAGCGTAACCGTCACGACGCCCGGCTTTTGCAGCAGGGCTTTATCCGCCGGGGCAATCACGAAGCTATTGCTGGGCTGACCTTCCCCGGGGATCAGCTCAAAGGTATTGCCGGTCAGCAGCGTGCTGAGGCTGGCATCGTTAAGAGAGAGCTTTGGACTGCGCATTTCGATGCGCGTTTTGTCGCGCAGGAGATCGACCACGCTCGGATCGACCGTCATTTCGCCAGTGACCGAACCGCCCGGGTTGAGCGTCATTTTGGTGAGCTGGCCGACCTGCAGACCCTGATACATCAGCGGCGTTGAACCCGCTTTTAGTCCTTTAGCATCGGGAAGGGCGAGTTTGACGATCACGCCGCGCTGGCTGTGCGCCAGATCGGCGTACAATCCGAACGTGTCATCAGCGGTGGCAGGGCTTGAGTTTTCCGGGGAGTCAAAGGCGATGGCGCCGTTCACCAGTGCGGCCAGACTCTCCAGCTTCACTTTCGCACCGCTCAGGCTGAGGTCGGCATCCACGCCGGACACGTTCCAGAAGCGGCTGCCTTTTTTCACCAGATTGGTGAAGCGACGCTCGATCAGCACATCAATCGTGACGCCCTGTTTATTCGGGTTAATCGCGTAGTCATACACGCGGCCAACCGGGATCTTACGGAAATAGACCAGGGAGCCGCTGTTCAGGGAACCGAGGTCCGGCGCCTGGAGATGAATCATCAAATCGCCGTTATTGAGGCGGTATTTGGGCTGCGTATCCAGAGCAACAAAGTGATCCTGCGGCTCACCTTTGCCGGGCATCATGCCGATATAGTTACCGCCGACGAGCGCATCCAGACCGGAAACGCCGGCCAGCGAGGCTTTTGGCGTCACCAGCCAGAACTGCGTTTCGCTGCGCAGGGCATCCTGCATGTCAGATTTAATGCTGACCCGCACCTGAATCTTGTTCAGCCCTTTTCCAAGGGAGATATCCTGAACCGTACCCACTTCAACCCCCTGGAAGCGAACGGGGGTTCGCCCGGCGACGATGCCGTCGGCGGTCTGGAAATCAATGGTGACGGTACTGCCGCGATCCTCATAGCTTGTCCAGATAAGCCAGCCTGCAATCATCAGGGCGATGACGGGCAGCAACCAGAATGGCGAAATGCGGCGTTTTGTTTTAATTCTCGCTTCAGTCGGCGAAGCGGGGGTTTCCTGACTCATGTGCATCCCAAAGTAAGCGGCTATCCAGCCATTCCACAGCAAGAATAGTCAATATCACCGCAGAGCCGAAATAAAAAGCCGCGGGTCCCATTGTAAAAGCAAGTAACTGATCGCGATTGATGAGCGACATCATCAGCGAAATCACGAACAGATCTAACATTGACCAGCGGCCAATCCAGGTGACGAATCGCAGAAGCAAAATGCGGGTCCGTAAACCTTGTTCACACTTTAAGTGAATGCTGATGAGCAGGGTAATCATCACCACCACTTTGGTAAAGGGAACCAGGATACTGGCAATAAAGACGATTGCCGCCACCCCGACATTGCTGTGCGCAAGGGAGATAATCCCGGAGAGGATAGTATCCTCCTGACGTCCACCATTCACGTAAATGATGGAAATCGGCAGCATATTGGCGGGGATCAGAAACACCAGGGAGGCGATCAGCGCCGCCCAGCATTTTTGCAGGCTGTTATTGCGCCGCAGTCTCAACGGAATGTGGCACCGCGGGCAGCGTCCGCGCGTGTCGGGTAACCCGGTATAGTGGCAACCCAGACAGACGCGCAGATTTTCATCGGGACGCGTGGCGGGGCGCTGAGGGTAGAATCGCTCCCAGAGCTGCTCAACGTTCAGGTGGATCAGCGTCAGGATGCTCAGCAATACCAGACAGATGAAGGCAAAGAGTCCGACGCCGGGCTGCAAAAAGGCGTAGTCCTGCACCTTTATTGACGCAACCCCCACGCCTACCAGATAAATATCCAGCATCACCCACTCTTTGAGCTTGTCCAGCATCAGCAGCACCGGGCGAAGGTTCATGCCAAGAATGTTGCCAAACCAGAGATAGGCAATGGCGGCAACCAGCACCAGGGGTGCGCCGACGGTGCAGAACAGCACCATCGCGGCGGTGATGGGATCGCCCTGACGGGTCATCTGCCAGATGCCCTGCAGCACGTTGGCGTCAATGCGCACGCCGAGCAGGTAGAGTTTTAGCAGCGGCTCACTCCAGGCGAAGGGCATCAGCAGCAGCATGGTAACGGCCATGGCGGCGAGGCGGGTCAACGACCAGTCGCGGCCATCGCGAATTTTGGCGTCACAGCGGGGGCAGAAGGCACTTTGGTGCGATTTCATCTTCGGCAACATAAAAAGCGTATCGCACTGGGGGCAACGCTGATAATGTGCACGAGGCAAAGCTTCGCTTACCGTATGGACAGTTATCTTTCTCGTCGGCGTAATTTTGGTTGTTTTTAAGGCCATCAGCTGCGCACAAATAAGTATTGTTGAAAGTTATAATAACTCATGAACGGATTCATCTTGAGCATGAGCGCATTTAATGCTTATTTTAATAGGCTATGCGGTAATTTTGTAAGACAACTAAGTGATTGAATAATGAACAAAACAGAATTCTACGCGGATCTGAACCGCGATTTTAAGGCATTGATGGCGGGTGAGACCAGCTTCTTAGCCACTCTGGCAAATACTAGCGCATTGCTGTTTGAACGTCTCTCTGACGTGAACTGGGCGGGCTTTTACCTTCTGGAAGGTGAAACGCTGGTGCTCGGTCCGTTCCAGGGCAAACTGGCCTGCGTGCGTATTCCGGTAGGGCGTGGCGTATGCGGCACGGCGGTGGCCGAGAATCAGGTCCAGCGTGTGGAAGACGTTCATGCGTTTGACGGGCACATCGCCTGTGATGCCGCCAGTAATTCTGAAATCGTTCTGCCGCTGGTGGTCAAAAATCAGATTATTGGCGTTCTGGACATCGACAGTACGGTCTTCAGTCGCTTTACAACCGAGGACGAACAGGGGCTGCGCGAGCTGGTGGCGAATCTGGAAAACGTACTCGCAGCAACCGATTATCAAAAATTCTTTGCGAGCGTCGCAGGATAATCAACGGATAACGTAGCATTTACTGATAGCGTCATTATAATGACGCCTGTTCATGCCTGCGCTTGTTGGCAACGTCCGTTGTAATCAGGAAATTTCATGGAAAATCAACCTAAGTTGAATAGCAGTAAAGAAGTTATCGCATTTCTGGCCGAGCGTTTCCCGCAGTGCTTCAGCGCGGAAGGCGAAGCTCGTCCCCTGAAAGTCGGTATTTTTCAGGATCTGGTGGCGCGTGTTGAAGGGGAAATGAACCTCAGCAAAACTCAGCTGCGTTCCGCCTTACGTCTTTATACTTCGAGCTGGCGTTACCTGTACGGTATCAAACCTGGCGCGACCCGCGTGGATCTCGACGGCAACCCTTGCGGTGAGCTGGACGAGCAGCACGTTGAGCACGCGCGCAAGCAGCTGGAAGAAGCCAAAGCACGCGTTCAGGCACAACGTGCGGAACAGCAAGCGAAAAAACGCGAAGCCGCCGCGGCAAACGGCCAGGAAGAAGCGCCTCGTCGTGAGCGTAAACCACGCCCTGCGCCGCGTCGTCACGATAATAACGATCGCAAACCGCGTGCAGACAAACCAGCAGCAAAAGCCCCGCGTGCGCCTCGTGAAGAGCCGCGCCATACGCCGGTTTCTGACATTAACGCCCTGAGCGTGGGTCAGGCACTGAAGGTAAAAGCGGGTAACAATGCTATGGACGCCACCGTACTGGAAATCACCAAAGATGGCGTTCGTGTACAGCTGACTTCTGGTATGTCAATGATTGTACGCGCAGAACACTTGTTGTTCTGAAACGGAGGCCAAGCCTGGCATGAACACTTTTTTTAAGCTCACCGCGCTGGCGGGCCTGTTTGCTATAACAGGTCACGCCTTTGCAGTGGACGATATCACGCGTGTTGATCAAATTCCGGTACTCAAGGAAGAGACGCAGCACGCGACGGTGAGCGAGCGCGTGACCTCACGTTTCACCCGTTCGCACTATCGTCAGTTCGATCTCGATCAGGCCTTTTCGGCCAAAATCTTTGACCGCTATCTGAACTTGCTGGATTACAGCCATAACGTTTTGCTCGCCAGCGATGTCGAGCAGTTCGCTAAGCGGAAATCCGAGGTGGGTGACGAGTTGCGTTCAGGCAAGCTGGATCTCTTCTACGATCTCTACAACCTGTCGCAAAAGCGCCGCTTCGAACGCTATCAGTACGCGCTGAAAGTGCTGGAACGTCCGATGGACTTCACCGGCAACGACACCTTCAATCTGGACCGCAGCAAAGCGCCCTGGCCAAAAGATGAAGCCGAGCTGAATGCGCTGTGGGACGGCAAAGTGAAATACGACGAGCTGAGCCTTAAGCTCACCGGCAAAGACGAAAAAGAGATCCGTGACACGCTGACGCGTCGTTACAAATTTGCCATTCGTCGCCTGGCACAGACCAACAGTGAGGATGTTTTCTCACTGGCCATGACGGCCTTTGCGCACGAAATTGATCCGCACACCAACTATCTCTCACCTCGCAACACCGAGCAGTTTAATACCGAAATGAGCCTGTCTCTGGAAGGTATCGGCGCGGTGCTGCAGATGGACGATGATTATACGGTGATCAATTCGATGGTCGCGGGTGGTCCGGCATCCAAAAGCAAAGCCATTAGCGTAGGCGATCGCATTGTGGGTGTGGGACAAACCGGCCAGAACATGGTCGATGTGATCGGCTGGCGTCTTGATGACGTGGTTGCGCTGATCAAAGGTCCGAAGGGCAGCAAGGTTCGTCTGGAAATTCTGCCAGCCGGAAAAGGCACCAAAACCCGTATCGTTACCCTGACCCGTGAGCGTATCCGTCTGGAAGATCGCGCGGTGAAAATGTCGGTGAAAACCGTGGGTAAAGAGAAGGTGGGCGTCCTGGATATTCCTGGCTTCTACGTCGGGTTGACTGACGATGTGAAAGTTCAGCTGCAGAAACTTGAAAAGCAGAACGTCAGCAGCATCATCATCGACCTGCGCAGTAACGGCGGCGGGGCGCTGACGGAAGCGGTTTCACTCTCTGGCCTGTTCATCCCATCTGGCCCGGTGGTTCAGGTGCGCGATAACAACGGTAAAGTGCGAGAAGATGCGGACAATGACGGTGTGGTCTACTACAAAGGCCCGCTGGTGGTTCTGGTTGACCGCTTCAGTGCATCTGCATCTGAGATCTTCGCCGCTGCCATGCAGGACTACGGCCGCGCGCTGATCGTCGGTGAGCCAACCTTCGGTAAAGGCACCGTTCAGCAGTACCGCTCTCTGAATCGGATTTACGATCAAATGCTGCGTCCGGAATGGCCTGCACTGGGCTCGGTTCAGTACACCATTCAGAAATTCTACCGCGTAAACGGCGGCAGTACGCAGCGTAAGGGTGTCACGCCGGACATCATCATGCCGACAGGCACCCAGGAGACGGAAACCGGCGAGAAGTTTGAAGATAACGCGTTGCCGTGGGACAGCATCAATGCCGCGACCTACGTGAAAGCGGGTGATATGACGCAATTTGGCCCTGAGCTGCTGAAGGCGCATAACGACCGCATCGCGAAAGATCCGGAGTTCCAGTACATCATGAAGGATATTGCGCGATTCAATGCTCTGAAGGATAAGCGGAATATTGTTTCTCTGAACTACGCTCAGCGTGAAAAAGAGAACAACGAAGACGATGCAACCCGCCTGGCGCGTATCAACGATCGCTTCAAGCGTGAAGGCAAGCCTCTGCTCAAGAAACTGGACGATCTGCCAAAAGATTACCAGGAGCCGGATCCGTATCTCGACGAGACGGTGCATATCGCTCTCGACCTGGCGAATCAGGAAAAAGAGAAACCTGCCGTACAGCCCGCTCCGGCAAAATAACCTCCCAACAGGCACAAGAGATTGTGCCTGTTTCTTTTTGTTCTTCATCCTTCCGTCAGCCAGATTTTCAATTGTGTAAAGTTGTGTCTTTCTGGTGACTTACGCCCGCCGGATGCTTGAAAATAGCCGCAATACCCATACGATGTGGGTAATCGCATAGTGCGTTTTGTTAAACTGAGGTAAAAAGAAAATTATGATGCGAATCGCGCTCTTCCTGCTCACCAACCTGGCGGTGATGGTGGTTTTCGGGCTCGTGCTAAGCCTGACAGGAATTCAGTCGAGTAGCGTTCAGGGTCTGTTGATTATGGCGCTGCTGTTTGGTTTTGGTGGCTCGTTCATCTCCCTGCTGATGTCGAAGTGGATGGCATTGAAATCGGTAGGGGGTGAGGTTATTGAACAGCCGCGTAACGATATGGAACAGTGGCTGATGAATACGGTGGCTCAGCAGTCCCGTCAGGCCGGGATCGCCATGCCGCAGGTGGCCATTTACCATGCTCCGGACATCAACGCGTTCGCCACGGGTGCCCGCCGCGATGCGTCACTGGTCGCTGTTAGCACCGGACTGTTGCAGAACATGAGCCGTGACGAAGCCGAAGCGGTTATCGCCCACGAAATCAGCCATATCGCAAACGGTGACATGGTGACCATGACCCTGATTCAGGGCGTGGTAAACACCTTCGTGATCTTTATCTCCCGCATTCTGGCGCAGATTGCCGCTGGCTTCATGGGCGGTAACCGTGACGAAGGCGAAGAGAGCAACGGCAACCCGCTGATCTATTTTGCCGTGTCGATGGTGCTGGAACTGGTATTCGGTATTCTGGCGAGCATCATCACGATGTGGTTCTCCCGCCACCGTGAATTCCACGCGGATGCCGGTTCTGCGAAGCTTGTTGGTCGCGAGAAGATGATTGCCGCGCTGCAGCGTCTGAAAACCTCCTACGAGCCGCAGGAAGCGAACAGCATGATGGCCTTCTGCATTAACGGTAAATCCAAATCGCTGAGCGAGCTGTTTATGTCTCACCCGCCGCTGGATAAACGTATTGAAGCGCTGCGCAGTGGGGAATACCTGAAGTAACGCAACAAAACACAATAAGCCGGGCAGGAGAACACTCCGCCCGGCTTTTTTTATGCCTGAACCCTGGGCTGGGTCACCCGCAGGCCGCTGACGATAGCCGCGAGTGTGGCAAGTATACCGGCGGTGAGGAGGGCAACATGGTTGCCGTTCTGGCCTGCGAGGTTAAACATCAGGGCGACCAGCGCCGCACCGGTGCTTTGCCCAAGGAGACGCGCGGTTCCCAACATGCCGCTGGCCCCTCCGCTACGATGGCGCGGCGCTGAGGTGATAATGGTGTGGTTATTGGGGGACTGGAACAGCCCAAACCCCGCGCCGCAGAGGATCATGCGCCAGATAATGTCCAGATCGGAAGGCGACGAGGGCAGCAATGCCAGTGCGAAAAGGCCTGTCGCCATCACCGCCAGCCCCAGCGCCCCGAGTAAACCGGCATGAACGCGTTCAATTAAGTAACCTGCCAGCGGGGCCATCACCATGGTCGCCAGCGGCCAGGGGGTGAGCAGCAGTCCGGTCTCCACTTCTGACCGGCCTACCACGCTCTGCAGAAAGAAGGGCAGAGAAACCAGAGCCAGCATCTGGGCGCAGAACGAGCAGACGGACGTGCAAATGGAGAGTGAAAAGAGAGGAATACGCAGCAGATCAACGGGCAGCAAAGGCGCGGGGAGGGTGAGCTGGCGGCGAACAAAGAAGAAGCCGATCGCCAGCAGGGCGATGAGCTCCGCGCCGGTAAGCATCAGCGATTGTCCTTGCGCAAAGCCGCTCAGCGCTGTAATCAGCAGGCCGAAGGTCAGGGCATTCATCACCGCACTCGCCACGTCGAAGCGCGGCATGCTGATTTTGGGACCGTTAGCGGGAAGAAAGCGCAGGGCAAAGAAGATGGCGACGATACCCAGCGGCACGTTAATGGCGAACAGCCATTGCCATGACGCGACGGAAAGGATCGCCGCCGCAATGGTTGGCCCGGCGGCTGAAGAGACGGCCACAATAAACGAGTTTATACCCATCCCGCGCCCCAGATGGCGCTGGGGATAAATCAAGCGGATCAGCGCCGTGTTTACGCTCATCAACGCCGCGCCGCCAAAACCCTGGGCGATGCGCGCAAGCGTCAGGGTATGCAGTGAATCTGAAAGGGCGCAGAACAGGGAGGTAAACGTGAAAACCACCAGGCCACACTGATACACCCGGCGGTAACCGAACATATCGCCCAGGAAAGAGAACGAGAGCAGTGAAACCACAATCGCAATCTGGTAGGCGTTAACAATCCAAATCGAACTGGCGGGTGAGGCATGCAGGTCGCTGGCGATGGTTGGCAGGGCAACGTTCGCAATCGCGCCGTCAAGGACGGCCATGGAGATACCGATAATGATGGTCGCTATTGCGCCATACCGCTGGGGTAATGGCAGGCCATCGGAAAGATTCTTTTCCATCAGGAGTAAAAAGCTCAGCGTGAAATTATTCTCAGGGTAACTATTTTAGCATTGTTACAGCCGCGATATGTCGCAGATTTGTAACGAAGTAAACGCGGATTGATTGCAGCTGACATGACGGGAACTTATAATAAAAACCAGTTCTGATTTTTATAAAACACTCGCTATGAGGTGGTAAATGGCTATTGCGGATTTGGATAAACAACCAGATTCTGTTTCTTCCGTGCTGAAGGTGTTTGGCATCTTACAGGCGCTTGGAGAAGAGCGTGAAATAGGTATTACAGAGCTGTCACAGCGCGTGATGATGTCAAAAAGCACCGTTTATCGCTTTTTGCAAACCATGAAATCATTGGGTTACGTTGCGCAGGAAGGCGAATCTGAAAAATATTCTCTGACGCTGAAGCTGTTTGAATTAGGTGCGCGTGCGCTACAAAATGTTGACCTGATCCGCAGCGCGGACATTCAGATGCGTGAAATCTCTCGCCTGACCAAAGAGACCATTCATCTCGGTGCGCTGGATGAAGACAGCATCGTTTACATCCATAAAATCGACTCCATGTACAATCTGCGCATGTATTCGCGCATTGGGCGCCGCAACCCGCTCTACAGTACCGCGATTGGTAAAGTTCTGCTGGCGTGGCGCGATCGCGAGGAAGTGGAGCAGATCCTCGACGGCGTGGAATACAAACGCAGCACGGAACGAACCATTACCAGTACGGAAGCGCTGCTGACGGTGCTCGACCGCGTGCGCGAGCAAGGGTATGGCGAAGATAACGAAGAGCAGGAAGAGGGGCTGCGCTGTATCGGCGTCCCGGTATTTGACCGCTTTGGGGTGGTGATTGCGGGCTTAAGTATCTCTTTCCCAACCTTACGTTTCTCCGAAGAGCGTCTTCATGAGTATGTGTCTATTCTGCACACTGCCGCACGTAAAATTTCTGAACAGATGGGCTATCACGACTACCCGTTTTAATCCCTGCTGAAATGATAAAACGCCGCATCTGATGCGGCGTTTTTTATGCCTCATGAACCTGGCTGATTAGCCGTTATCAATCACGACGGAGGTTTTACGCAGTACAGGACATTGGGTTAAGCCAATGATCCCGCTGTCAGTATGCAGATACTGGGTGGTGCTCATTCCTTGTGCGGTTAGGTATTTACACTGAATGCCTAACCCGGCTGCGTTTTCTGTGCTCCCCACAAGCACACCATAGCCCGTTAACAGAAGGCCAATCCAGACAAGGGCCAGTGCAATAATTGTTCGAATGATGAATCGCATTATTACCTCTTTTATCGTTGTTATCGTAATGCTAGCGTAACGTGTTTACGCAATGAAACAAGTGCAGCATTCTTAAAAACCGCGATGGAGGCGCAGTTAGCCCTTGTTTAAGATAAGCGTGATAATCTCGTTACATCAGGTCCTTAGACGGAGTGTGGAGTGAAAAAAATACGCTGGGTAATTCTGATTATCGTACTGATAGCGTGCGTGGTGTTATGGACGCAGACGATCAATGTGATGTGCGATCAGGATGTACAGTTTTTTAGCGGCGTTTGCGCAATCAACAAATTTATTCCGTGGTAATACACATTTTTTCTCAACGTGATTTCCTTCCTTCACGCCAGTGGTAAAATAGACGTTTTTATTGAGGTGGTGAAATGGGTGAGTTACTGAATTCAGGGTTGCTGAATATGGCATCCCTGATGATTTCTTTGGTGGTTCTGCTTGTGGGGCTGGTCATCTGGTTTTTCGTGAATCGGGCCAGTTCGCGTACAAATGAGCAGATCGAACTGCTGGAAGCGCTGCTCGATCAGCAAAAACGCCAGAATGCATTGCTACGCCGTCTTTGCGAGGCTAACGAACCGGAAGAGAAAGACGCGCCGAAAGACGCGGTCGCTGAAGATAACAAAGACGAAGACGACTTTATCCGCCTGGTGGCTGAGCGTTAATCTTTTTAGTCCTGGGAGGTGGCTGTGGTCTGGAAAAATCCCTGGTATGACCCCTCCCTGAAACATCATACCCCGAACGGTTTTCGTAATACCCTTCCTGTCGGACATCAACCCGGTGACCTTGAACGTTGGCGTAAAGCGCGCAAAGAGGCCGGTTTACCGAAGCCGCCCGCGCTGGGTTATGACGATTTCATCCGCCAGTGGTGGCAACCCGTTGAGCTTGCGGCATCTCATGAAGATGGGGTGTGGTGGCTCGGACACGCGAGCGTGTTGCTGCAGCTGGACGGCAATATCATCCTTACCGATCCGGTGTTTTCACGACGTGCTTCTCCGCTGCCTTTCCTGGGACCCCAGCGCAAAACGCCTCCCGTACTGTCTGTCGACCAACTTCATCAGCTTGATGCGGTTGTCATCTCCCATAATCATTACGATCATCTTGATGACGCAACCATTCGCAGAATCCTCAAGCGCTTTCCCGACGTCTGTTGTTTCGTTCCGTTGGGCCTGGCCGACTGGTTTCGTCGCCGGGGAGCAAAACGCGTGGTCGAACTCGACTGGTGGCAGAGTTTCACCTGGCAGGGGATGACGCTGACCGCCGTGCCGGCGCAGCACTGGAGCATGCGCACGCCATGGAACCGCAATCGTTCCTTATGGTGCGGCTGGGTGATGGAAGGACGGCATCATCGTTTCTGGTTCAGCGGTGATACCGGCTATTCGCCTGAGCTGTTGTTGATTCCTGAACGCCTGGGCCAGATAGATGCCGCCGCGTTGCCGATTGGTGCCTATGCCCCACGATGGTTCATGGCTGTTCATCATATGGATCCGCAATCAGCGGTGGCATTGTGGCAGCAGTTGGGTTGCCCTCTGGCGTTTCCCATTCACTGGGGCGTGTTTGAACTGGCAGATGAAGCTTTAGATGAACCTGTGCAGGAGTTAACTGACGCGCTCGATAATTTAGCACCAGTTAATCATTCTTTCAGGATACTGAAAATTGGAGAATATTTATCCTTCTAAACGAAGCGATAAATTGTTGCATATATTCTTGATGTAAACGCGCGCAGGAATGTTTTATTTTTATCGAAACGTTTTGCTTGCCTTCTTTTGATGCAGAGTCATAAAAATTTCATTATTTTGGTGCATAACGCTGTTTATTCGCTGGTGCATTTTAATACAGCTGGGCGCGGGTTTTTAACAGTGTTTTTTCTCTGAAACAATTTGGTCGCGTTACAATGATTTAAGCATAACTTTTCACAAATTGTTCTAACTCAATCAGGACGAAAGATTTCTTTTCCTGGTTGCTGGACGGTTCGTAATGAATGAGCTATGTTAAAAAAGTCTTAGATTACAGCGGTTGTGCAAGCAATGCTGGGTCTTTGTTACGCAGCAGGGCTGTCTGTACGCGATGCGCATAATTGTGCAAAACCTGACAGGCACTGTTCGAATTTGTGCGGCGGATCGAGACATGTTTAAAAATGGCTTGCCATATTAAACATAGTGTGTGATAACACGTTTTGGGTCAAACGAGGTACAGTTCTGTTTATGTGTGGCATTTTCAGTAAAGAAGTCCTGAGTAAACACGTTGTCGTTGAATACCGCTTCTCTGCCGAACCTTATATTAGTGCCTCATGCAGTAATGTCTCAGTTTTATCTCAGTTAATGCCTGCGGGCTAAGAAAACACTCTAAGGAATTTTGCAAAATGGCAAAGATTAAAGGTCAAGTTAAGTGGTTCAACGAGTCTAAAGGTTTTGGTTTCATTACTCCTGCTGACGGCAGCAAAGACGTGTTCGTACACTTCTCTGCAATCCAGGGTAACGGCTTCAAAACTCTGGCTGAAGGCCAGAACGTTGAGTTCGAAATTCAGGACGGCCAGAAAGGCCCAGCTGCAGTTAACGTAACTGCTATCTGATCGAACCGCTGCTGACTGAAGTGCCCTGCACTTCACTCTCAGACATAAAGCCTCGCTTGTCGCGGGGCTTTTTTATGTCCCTTATCTTTCAAAATATTACCATCCACGGTCTTGTTAGTAACTTGTTGCAAAGCTGCGAGGTTAGTAGCACTGTTTTGCCACCCTAAACCCATCTTTTCCCGTTAAATCAGTGCGTTGTTTTACAGTCCTGGGGTTCAGGTGAAGAAGAAATCGATAGCGACCGTCGGAAATTTCACGCCGGCGCGTTTTGTGCTGCTCTGTTTAGCTATTTTTTGTAGTCTGGCTTTTCTGCTGGGCCGCGTTGCCTGGCTGCAAATCATTAAGCCTGACAATCTGGTGAAGCAGGAAGATATGCGATCCCTCCGCCAGCTGGCGATTGATGCGCCGCGCGGCATGATAATGGATCGCGAGGGCCGCCCTCTGGCGGTGAGCGTGCCTGTCCAGGCCGTCTGGGCCGATCCTAAGACGGTGCTGGCAAAAGGGGGCGTCAACCTTGATGAGCGCTGGCAGGCGCTGGCCAGCGCGCTGCATCTCTCCCTCGGCACGCTCTCGGCACGCATCAACGCCAACCCGCAGGGTCGTTTTATTTACCTTGCCCGCCAGGTCGATCCGGCACAGGCAAAGTGGATCGATAAACTGAATCTGCCCGGCATCAATTTACGCGACGAGTCCCGCCGTTTTTATCCTGCTGGCCATGTGGCAGCGAACCTGATTGGTTTCACCAATATTGACGGGCAGGGCATTGAAGGTGTGGAAAAGAGCTTCAACGCCCAACTCACCGGCAAGCCGGGCGTGCGTCAGGTGAGGGAAGATCGCTACGGGCGCGTGGTTGAAAACCTGACTGAAATCGCGCCCTCACCGGCGCATAACATTCAGTTAAGTATTGACGAGCGGCTGCAAACCATCACCGAAGATGCGCTCGACAATGCTGTGGCCTGGAACAAGGCCGAGTCGGGGGCATCGGTATTAATTAATATCCCAACCGGGGAAATACTCGCGATGGCGAGCTATCCGGATTTCAATCCCAATAATCGGGAAGGCGCGACGATAAATGATTTCCGCAACCGCGCGATCAGCGATACGTTCGAACCCGGTTCGACCGTCAAGCCGCTGGTGCTGATGACGGCCCTGCAGCAGGGCCTGGTCCAGCCGGACAGCGTGATTGACACCCATCCGTATACCCTTGACGGGCATCGCATTCGCGACGTGGGCTATTACCCTGAGCTGACGATGACCGGGATCCTGCAAAAATCGAGCGACACCGGCGTTTCCCGGCTTTCTCTGGCGATGCCCGTTCAGCACCTTATTGATACCTATCGAAACTTTGGTTTTGGCACCAATACGGGGCTTGGCTTAACGGGGGAAAGTTCAGGGCTGTTGCCACAGCGTAAATACTGGAGCCAGCTCGATCGCGCGACCTTTGCCTTCGGCTACGGGCTGATGGTCACGCCGCTCCAGCTGGCCCACGTCTACGCCACGATTGGCGGGTTCGGGCTTGAGCGTCCTCTCTCCATCACCCGCATCGATCCCCCCGTTATCGGGCACCGCGTCATGCCGGAAGAGATTGCGCACGAAGTGGAGCACATGATGGAGAGCGTTGCGCTGCCGGGCGGCGGTGGCGTCAAGGCTGCCGTGCGTGATTACCGGGTGGCGGTGAAAACCGGCACGGCGAAGAAAATTGACGATAGCGGGAAGTATGTCGATAAATACGTCGCCTACACCGCGGGCGTTGCGCCTGCCAGCAATCCGCGTTTTGCTCTGGTGGTGGTGATTAACGATCCGCAAAACGGGGCCTACTACGGCGGTGCCGTCTCCGCGCCAGTCTTCAGCGAGATTATGGGTAACGTGCTGCGTCTGGAGAATATCAAACCTGACGGATTACCGGCGGGGTCCGAACACCTTATCGTCATGCGCTAACCGGGCGTTTATAACAGGGGCGAATAGCGGTACACTTCGCCCTTTGATTATGCTCCGGAGTAGCCATGTCCTTCAGCTGTCCCCTTTGTCACGCCCCCCTGACCTACTCAGATAAACGTTATACCTGTCCGCAGGGGCATCAGTTTGACCAGGCAAAAGAAGGCTACGTGAATCTTCTGCCGGTGCAGCATAAGCGCTCGCGCGATCCTGGCGACAGTGCAGAGATGATGCGGGCGCGCCGCGCGTTTCTCGATGCCGGGCATTATCTGCCGCTGCGGGAGACCGTCGCGCAGAGGCTGAATGACATTCTGTCGGCTTCCGCCACCGCCATGCTCGATATCGGCTGTGGGGAAGGGTACTACACCGCACGGTTTGCGGAGGTTGCTCGTGAGAAGGGCGCACAGACATTCGGTCTGGACGTGTCGAAAGTGGCCATTCGCGCGGCGGCAAAACGTTATACCGACGTGACGTTCTGCGTGGCGTCCAGCCACCGGCTGCCGTTTGACGATGCCAGCATGGACGCTGTTATCCGCATCTACGCGCCGTGTAAGGCGGAGGAGCTGGCGCGCGTCGTGAAACCGGGCGGATGGGTGGTCACCGTGACGCCAGGTCCGCGTCATCTGATGGAGCTGAAAGGGCTGATCTACGACGAAGTGCGTCTCCATGCCCCTCATTCTGAACAGCTGGCCGGTTTTACCCTGAAGCAGGCGGAATCGGTGGCGTACGAAATGATGCTGAAAGGGGAAGAGGCCGTCGCGTTATTGCAGATGACGCCGTTCGCGTGGCGGGCAAAACCTGAGGTATGGGAAACGTTAGCGGCACACTCAACATTTCGCTGCCAGACGGACTTCAGCATCCACGTCTGGCAGCGCGAAGATTAACCGGCGAAGTGTGCCCAGAGGATCTGGGCACCAATGCCAATCAGCACAATTCCCCCGAGGATCTCGGCGCGTTTACCCAGCAGCGGGCCGATAAACCGTCCGACCATCATGCCCAGCGTGGACATAATCAGGGTTGCACAGCCAATAGCCAGCGCGGTGGCGATAATATTGACCTGCAAAAAAGCCAGACCGACGCCGACGGCCATCGCATCAAGGCTGGTGGCAATGGCCGTGGTGACCAGCAGCCAGAAGCCGTGGCGGTGCTGCGGCTCCTCGTCTTCATCATCGCCGCCGCGAAAACCTTCAATGACCATTCGGCCACCGAGAAACACCAGCAGGACGAAGGCAATCCAGTGGTTCCACTCCAGCACGAACTGGCTGGCGAGCATGCCAAGTCCCCAGCCGAGAAGCGGGGTCAGCGTTTCGATAGCGCCAAAAATCAGGCCGGTACGCAGGGCTTCTGAGAATTTAGGTTTGTGGAGCGTGGCGCCTTTCCCGATGGAAGCAGCGAATGCGTCCATGGACATGCCAAAAGCGAGAAGGATCGTAGCGGAGATATTCATAACAGCGTCCAGACCGGGGATATCCATATGACACATCACTGCCCCCAGTAAACAGCAGTTGATGTATCTATGGTCTCGCCTGATCGCAACGCACATAAGACATGCGGTAAGCGATCCGTACGTGCCACGTTTTTCAACGAGTATGTTGACACGTACATTTCCTGCGAACAGGAAATCGGCTACTCCCCAACGACGGGCGCAACCTTAACATATTTTGAGAATATAAAACAACAATGAAGAGGCATTATTTAAATCGTTTGTTGATAACGATTTTCATTTGTCTTTAAGCGTGAAAATATCGTTAACAAATAGAGATAAAATTAACGGTGTGGATATAGCTTTGGCTATATTTCCTGCGCAAAATAAAGACAAGTTATAGCCATTGCTATATATCTAACTCATTGAGTCTTAACGAGTAATTTGTATATCTTTTCCAGGTCATCAATATTCTTCACCCGAATAAGCAGGCGGCGTTGTTCTAATTGCATCACCAGCACGCCGTCCTCGGATAAATTCATCTCTTTAATACGGTTATATTCTATCCATACATTGGCGAAGAAGAATCCGTGGGATTTAAAAATGATTTTTGGTATGCGGATCCAGAACAGATAAATCGCCATTAATGCCAGCGCACATAATAACCATGTGGTTAATAATGCACCATGGCTGGTGACGTTATTGTAAATAAGAATGGCGATGAGGCCCACGAAGATAAAGGCATCCACGCGCCCGCGTCGTAGCAGGGGAAGGGAGAGCAGCGTCTCGCCGTGACGGCGCGGCATGATGAACTCGTCATAGATCGCATAAGCCAGAAGGGCAATAATAAATAAAACCAGTACGATGTCCGTGGCAGTCATTCTTCCTCCAGATAACCAATAAAAAACCGGGGGCAAGCCCCCGGCGTCTAACGTTATTGCATTACAGACCCAGCAGGCCGACGGCGTAACCCGCGATACCGATGACGAAGAAGCCAACGATGATCCACAGCGGGTTCACTTTCTTACGCAGCAGCCACATACAGGCGAAGGTCAACAGCAGCGGGACCAGGCCCGGCATCAGCTGGTCCAGAATCGTCTGCACGGTGGTGACGCGGGTCTGACCATCCTGTCCGGTGATGGTCGATACCACCAGCGGGATGTTCACGTGCGTCCACTTGTTAACCAGTGCCCCCATGACAAACAGGCCGAGGATTGACGCCCCCTCAGTCAGTTTCTGCAGGAAGCCGCCGCCCATGTCCTTAACGATGTCCACCCCTTTACGGTAGCCGTAGGCCACGCCGTAGTAACGGGTCAGCAGACGCACGGCGTTGAACAGGATGAAGAACAGCAGAGGACCAAGCAGGCTGCCGCTCATCGCGATACCGGCGCCCAGTGCGGCGAAGACCGGACGAACGGTACCCCAGAAGATAGGGTCACCAACGCCGGCCAGCGGGCCCATCAGGCCGACTTTGATACCGTTGATGGCACCGTCGTCAATCTCTGCACCGTTCGCACGCTGCTCTTCCATCGCCAGCGTTACGCCCAGAACGGGCGCCGCAACGTAAGGATGGGTGTTAAAGAATTCCAGGTGACGCTTGATGGCCTGACGGCGCGCTTCGTTGTTTTCCGGATACAGGCGTTTGATCGCCGGAACCATGGAGAAGCAGAAACCCAGCGCCTGCATACGTTCGAAGTTCCATGAACCCTGAAACAGGTTAGAACGGATGAACACGCCACGAATATCACCCGGAGTGAGTTTTTTCTCGGTGGTAGTTTTTGTCATATCAACCATGTCGCTCACCTGTTAGTCCAGTTCGTTATCGAGATCGTTGTTACCAGCAGCCTGCGCTGGGGCACCCGCGACGCGGTTATATTTCGGGCTGAGCTGGATGTAGAGAATCGCCATTACCGCACCAATCACACCCAGTGCAACCAGGTTGAAGTTGGTGAAGGCAGCGGTCACGAAGCCGAGGTAGAAGAACGGCATCAGGTAGCCTGCGCGCATCATGTTGATGACCATCGCATAACCAACGACCACGATCATGCCGCCCGCGATGTTCAGACCGCCGGTGACCACTTCAGGAATGGCGTTCAGCATGCTCTGGACTTCACTGGTACCGACGGAGATCGCCACGATAACCGCCGGGATCGCGATACGCATCGCCTGCAGGAACAGGGAAGAAACGTGGATCCACGACAGTGCCGTGAGGTTGCCGTTTTCGGCGGCCTTATCCGCTGCGTGCTGGAAGGCTACGGTGATAGTACGAACAATGATGGTCAGAACCTGGCCTGCGGCAGCCAGCGGGATCGCCAGGGCGATACCTGCACCAATACTCTGGTGACCGGCAATAACCAGAACGGTCGAAATGATAGAGGCCAGCGCGGCATCAGGCGCAACTGCCGCACCGATGTTCATCCAGCCCAAGGCGATCATTTCCAGGGTACCACCGATGATGATACCGGTTTTCATGTCACCCAGAACGGCCCCAATCAGCGTACAGGCCACCAGAGGGCGGTGGAACTGAAATTCATCAAGTACGGATTCCATACCCGCAATACATGCGACGACGAACACCAGTACAATCTGAAGAGTGGTAATCTCCATTGCACTTCTCCTATTACATAAACTTTATGTGAGAACCGGCGCGGGCTTATTTCCCAACTTTGCCGATCAAATCCATCATTTTCAGTTTTTGATCCGTGGAAACCTTACGGGCTTCCAGCTCAATACCGCGCGCATTCAGCTTGTTGAATGCCTCGATATCTTTCGCATCAACTGAAATGGCGTTGTTGACCTGCGTTTTGCCCTGACGGAAGGCCATACCACCAATGTTAACGGAGGTGATTTTCACGCCGCCTTCAACAATGCGCTCAACGTCTGTCGGGTTAGTGAACAGGAGCATTACGCGTTCGCCCGCATATTTCGGGTTGTTGTAAACGCGGATCATCTTGGCGACATCCACGACGTGCGCGGTAACGCCAGGCGGAGCAACCTGTGTCAGAAGGGTTTTACGAACGGTGTCGGCGGCCACTTCGTCGCTGACCACGATAATGCGTTGAACGTTGGTCTCTTTGGTCCAGCGCGTGGCAACCTGACCGTGGATGAGGCGGTCATCAATACGCGCAAGGCCAATCACCATGTAATCATTCGGACCCATCGGTTTTGCCGGCGCTGCCGCTTTCGGTGCCGCTGCGGGCGCAGGGGCAGGTTTTTCCACCGGCTGTGCTTTCAGGGCTTTCACCCCTTCACGGCCCGTTTCAACGGCCAGGGCCACCAGCTCGTCGAAAGACGGATTGTCGTCGCGCGCCATGAAGGTTTCCACCAGCATGGGGATATTGACCCCGGCGACAACTTCATAGTGCTCTTTATCGACGACAATGCGGCTGGCAGCATTGAACGGGCTGCCGCCCCATGTATCAACGAGAAACAGCACGCCCTTGCTGGTATCCAGCTTCGCGAGTTGAGCGTTGTACTTCTCAATCAGCGTCTCGGCGTTTTCACCGGGAACGAAATCGATCCAGCCGACGTTTTCCTGCTCGCCCAACAGCATCTCTGCCGTTTTGAGTAGCTGCTCAGCAGCCCAACCATGTGTGCCTATGACAATAGCAATGGTCACTTGCTACCTCCTTTTATTATCATTAATACGCCTGCCGGGCAGTCGTACTGAGAATCGTATTGGCGAACCGAATCGATTCAGATAAGGGTTAGAGTTCAAAAAACTAAGACTTCCGCGAATTATTTTAGATAGTGAAAAAATAATTTATGTGATGAAGATCCGTAATTTAGCCACGCGCGACAGAATTATCTTAAGGGTACAGCCACTGTGTTACAGATCTTTGCAAAGGAACGTAAATCTTTGCTAAAAATGCATTGTGTCTGATATGTTTAGCCTCCGTTTAATTGTTCAGGAGTATAGGGCTACAGCCCACTATATGGACCGTCACCGACGTCAGTCATCTTTCAGGCCATTTCGCGCCTTTTTCACCGGCGATCCTCGCCACGTATCGACTCTGTCTGCCTCTGTTTTGCCCACGTTGAGTGGGGCACCGTTTCGTCATTCCTTTAGCAGGAGCTTGTCATGGAATTCTTAATGGACCCGTCAATCTGGGTAGGATTGCTCACGCTGGTGGTGCTGGAGATTGTTCTCGGCATCGATAACCTGGTGTTTATCGCCATCCTTGCGGATAAGCTGCCCCCAAAACAGCGTGATAAAGCGCGTCTGATTGGTCTCTCGCTGGCGCTGGTCATGCGACTGGGTCTGCTCTCCGTTATCTCGTGGATGGTCACGCTGACCAAACCGTTATTCTCCGTCATGGATTACACCTTCTCCGGCCGTGATTTGATCATGCTGATCGGGGGGATATTCCTGCTCTTCAAAGCGACGACAGAGCTCCATGAGCGGCTGGAAAACCGGCAGCACGATGATGGTCACGGTAAAGGGTATGCCAGCTTCTGGGTAGTGGTGCTGCAGATCGTGGTGCTGGATGCGGTCTTCTCGCTGGATGCGGTGATCACGGCGGTCGGCATGGTGAACCACCTGCCGGTCATGATGGCAGCGGTGGTTATTGCGATGGCGGTCATGCTGCTGGCGTCGAAACCGCTGACGCGTTTCGTGAACCAGCATCCGACGGTGGTGGTGCTGTGTCTGAGCTTCCTGCTGATGATTGGTCTGAGCCTGGTGGCGGAAGGCTTTGGCTTCCATATTCCGAAAGGCTACCTGTACGCTGCGATTGGCTTCTCGATCCTGATCGAGCTGTTCAACCAGATTGCGCGTCGTAACTTTATTAAGCAGCAGTCAAATCAGCCGCTGCGCGCCCGTACCGCGGATGCCATTCTGCGTTTGATGGGCGGTCGTCGTCAGGTGAACGTTCAGTCTGATTCCGAAAACCACAACCCGGTTCCGGTGCCGGAAGGGGCGTTTGTGGAACAGGAACGCTACATGATTAACGGCGTGCTCTCTCTGGCCTCCCGTTCGCTGCGCGGCATCATGACGCCGCGCGGGGAGATCAGCTGGGTCGATGCTAACCTGAGCGTGGATGAAATTCGCCAGCAGCTGCTCTCTTCACCGCACAGCCTGTTCCCGG
Organism: Enterobacter sp. CFEC122; assembly: GCF_052983755.1. Taxonomy (NCBI): domain Bacteria; kingdom Pseudomonadati; phylum Pseudomonadota; class Gammaproteobacteria; order Enterobacterales; family Enterobacteriaceae; genus Enterobacter; species Enterobacter sp. CFEC122. The sequence continues at coordinate 136,417 of NZ_JBRIQR010000010.1, forward strand.
TGTGTCGCGGCGAGCTGGATGAGATCATCGGCGTGGTCAGGGCAAAAGAGATGCTGGTCGCTCTGGAAGAAGGCGTTAACGTCGAAGCCGTTGCTGCCGCATCGCCTGCGATTGTGGTGCCGGAAACGCTGGATCCGATCAACCTGCTCGGTGTGCTGCGCCGCGCGCGCGGTAGCTTTGTTATCGTCACCAACGAGTTTGGCGTGGTGCAGGGGCTGGTGACGCCGCTGGACGTGCTGGAAGCGATCGCCGGTGAATTCCCGGATGAAGACGAAACGCCGGAAATTGTTGCCGACGGCGAAGGCTGGCTGGTTAAAGGTACGACCGACCTGCACGCGCTCTCGCACACGCTGGGGCTGGAAAACGTGGTCAACGATGAAGAAGACATCGCGACCGTTGCCGGTCTGGTTATCGCCGTGAACGGGCAGATCCCGCGCGTTGGCGATGTGATTGAGCTGCCGCCGCTGCACATTACCATTGTCGAAGCCAACGACTATCGTGTTGATATGGTCCGCATTGTTAAAGAACAATCTGCCCACGATGAAGATGAGTAAGTCTGCTTAACGCAGCGGCATTAAGGGCACGATGTGCCCGTTATGACGCGCTGGCGGGGGAGCACTTCCCGCCAGCCAGTCTGGAAAGTCCCGCAGCGGCATCGGCCGCGCATAGAAAAATCCCTGCAGCACAGGTACGCCGTGACGGCGTAAATAGCGCGCCTGCTCCTCTGTCTCAACCCCTTCCGCCACCAGTTCGATATTCAGCCGCTGGCCCAGCGCAATGATCATGTCCGTCACCGTTGAGTTCACGGCGTCGGTGCCGATGGCGGTCGTAAAAGACTGGTCAATCTTCAGGACGTCCGGGTGCAGCTTTTCAAGCCAGGAGAGGGAGCTGTTCCCGGTGCCGAAATCGTCGATAGCAAGCTTCACGCCTTTGCGATGCAGTTCACGCACGATGCGATAATCCGCATCCAGCAGCGCATCCCGTTCCGTGAGTTCAATTACCAACTGCTGTCGCGGATTGGCGCTGAACCAGAGACGGTTCAGATCCTGTATCAATACTGCGTGGCGGAAATGGCTGGCGGCGACGTTAATGCCGATGTGAAAACCGGGGCTGGACGGGAAGTAGCCTATCTGGCGCACCGTTTCGGCGATGACGTAGCGGGTCAGGGGGACAATCTGGTTATGTTCTTCTGCCAGAGGGATAAACACCTCCGGGGTGATCCAACCCTGACGGGGGTTATTCCAGCGCAGCAGGATCTCCACGCCAGTGCACGCCTGGGTGCGGGCATTCACCAGCGGCTGGCAGAAAAGCTCAAATTCCCGCGCCGCAATGCCCATATCGATCTCCCACGTAAAGCTCATCCGGTTTGCCGTCGCCAGCCAGGCGAGATAGCCCAGCAGCAGGCTGAGCATCAGTCCCAGCGGCAGCTGGGCGGGCAGGCTTTTTAAGGCTAACTCTCCGGGGCCAGGTCCGCCGACCGTAATCGTGAAAGGATTTTGGGTTGAAGACTGCTGGAAAAGGGCGCTCTCCTCATCAAACGTCAGGCTGTCGGTGACGCGTTGACCGTAGCGTAAAAAGCGATTGCCGACTGTCAGCACCACGTCATTGATGAGCGGACGCTGGGGCTCAAGGATCATTCTGGCGATCAGGTCGATATTGATAATCTCGACGACGCCATCTTCACCGTCCTGAGAGACGGGATACCACTGGATCAAAACAGGGCTGCCCTTAAGCAGCCACTGGTCGGTCGATAAAATCAGCTTCGCCGTGCTGGCAGGGAGCTCCTGAAGGACGTCACGCACAGGCTCGCTGCGGCTGCCGAAAATACTCGAACAGTACAGGATACCGTCTTCGATCAGGGCAATGGAGCGTACCGTCTGCAAAATGGCTGCCTGCTGCCGCAGCGCCAGTTGCACCTGCAGGCAGGGCTGCCCCACCAGCGGCTGCAGCACGTTGGGGTGGTTTTCCAGGGAAAGCAGAACGTTATCAAGGGCGCGAACGGTATGGCTGGTAAAATCGAGGATCCGCTGTTGGTTAACGTTGCGCTGGGAGATAAAGCGAATGCCTAGCGTCAGGATGAGCGTGAGGAGCGCAACCGTCACGCAGACGATAACGCGTTTTCGGCGATAATTTTTAATGATCGTTTGTGCAGTTTGCATGAACGGTCGCCTGGTAAGCCACCAGCCACAAAAGCCGGACGCAACAGTGAAAGTGTAGTGGGGAAAGCAGAAGGAGACGAGGAAGAAGAGGGAAATTCGCCCATCCGTTGCAGATGGGCGAAAGGCAGTATTAGTCGCACTGCACCTTAATGGCCAGGCCACCACGGGACGTCTCGCGGTATTTCGCGTTCATGTCTTTGCCCGTTTCGTACATGGTTTCAATCACCTTATCCAGCGATACGCGAGGTTCGCTGGTACGGCGCATCGCCATACGAGAGGCGTTGATGGCTTTCACCGAGGCAATCGCGTTACGCTCAATGCACGGCACCTGCACCTGGCCCGCGACCGGATCGCAGGTCAGACCGAGGTTATGTTCCATACCGATTTCAGCCGCCACGCAGACCTGCTCAGGGCTTGCACCCAACAGCTCTGCCAGACCCGCCGCCGCCATGGAGCAGGCCACGCCGACTTCACCCTGACAGCCCACTTCCGCACCGGAGATAGAGGCATTCATCTTGTACAGCGCGCCGATGGCACCTGCCGCCAGGAAGTAACGGATATAGATGTCCGGCGTCACGGGCTCAATAAAGTGGTCGTAATACGCCAGCACCGCAGGAACAATGCCGCACGCGCCGTTGGTTGGCGCCGTCACGACGCGGCCCCCGGCGGCGTTCTCTTCGTTAACCGCAAGCGCAAACATATTCACCCAGTCGACCACGTTCATCGGGTCGTTGGAGAATTTGTCCGTGGTTACCAGCATACGGCGCAGAGCAGAGGCACGACGCGGCACGCGCAGTGGACCCGGCAGAACGCCTTCGGTGTTCATCCCGCGATCGATACAGGCGCGCATGGTTTGCCAGACGTTGGCAAAATAGTCTTCAATCTCTTGTTTGCTGTGCAGGGCCAGTTCGTTCTGCATCACCATGCCGGAGAGGGAAAGACCGGTCTGTTTGCAGTAGCCCAGCATCTCGGTCGCCGATTTGAACGGGTACGGCACGCTGACGTCGCCGACGCTGTCTTTGCCAAAATGCTCTTCATCCACGATGAAACCACCGCCGATGGAGTAGTACGTTTTGCTGTAGATCTCTTTTTCACCGCTATATGCGTGAATGGTCATGCCGTTTTCATGCAGCGGCAGGTTGTCGCTGCGAAAACGCATGCCGTCATCCTGCGGGAAATCGACTTCCTGCTGGCCGTTTGCCAGCAGCAGGCGGCCGCGTGTTTCCACGTCGCGGATGAATGCCGGAATGGCATCAATATCAACGGTATCCGGCATATTGCCTGCCAGACCCATAATAATGGCGATATCGGTGTGGTGGCCTTTACCCGTTAATGACAGCGAGCCGTAAACATCCACGGCCACACGGGTAACGCTTTCCAGTAATCCTTTTTCGACCAGATCATCGACGAACTGTTTACCGGCCTTCATCGGGCCAACAGTATGGGAAGACGAAGGGCCAATTCCCACTTTGAACATGTCGAATATACTAATCACTTTCACACTCCTGACAGGGTTACCGGGGTTCCAGTAACGATGTTATAACTGCGCATAGTGTAAGAGGGAACACCGACCTCGGCTTAACTATTCACATGAATTAAACTAATGGTTAACGATGGGTTTTGCTAATAGCGCGACGCAGATCGCAAACCTGGCAGAAGAGGGCGGAATGTAAAGTATAGTCAAGGTTTCAGGCCGATCTGCAGCGCCAGTTCACGAATGATGCCCGCCGTCATGCCCCAGACAAAATAATGCTGATACCAGGATAACCAGACCCGATGGTCATGCCCGCGACGCTGAATATCCAGCGGGTGGTAACGACTCAGTCGAAGGGCTTCATCCAGCGGCATTTCAAACACCGCAGAGACTTCATCAACGCTGGCGTGATACTGCAGACCCGGCGGGATAATGCCCACCACCGGCGTGACCTGGAAACCGGTAACGCTGTCGACGGGCGGCAGCACGCCGATGACCTCCACTGCCTCCGGCGGAATGGCCACCTCTTCCTGCGCTTCGCGCAGCGCGGCGGCAATCAGCGAGGCGTCGGAGCTGTCTACCGCGCCCCCCGGAAAAGCGACCTGACCGGCATGCTTACGTAAATGGGCGGAACGCTGGGTGAGCAGCAGGCCCGGCTTCGCGCGACGCACGACCGGGATCAGCACGGCCGCCTGACGCTGATTCAGCGCTTCGCGGTTGACCTGCGGTCTTAGTAACTGAAAACGCGATAAAAAGTCATCCAGCGTCAGGTTCTCTTTTTCCACCCGTGATTACTCCAGTAGTTTCAGGATACGGTTAACTTTATCAAAGGTTTCCTGATATTCCGCCTCGACCTGACTATCGGCAACAATCCCGCCCCCGGCCGAACAGTAAAGGTTTCCGTTGCAGGCGGTCAGCGTGCGGATGGTAATGCTGGTATCCAGCGTGCCGCACAGGCTGATATAGCCGATGCTGCCGCACCAGGCATTGCGCCGGTGGGGCTCCAGTTCATCAATGATCTCCATTGCCCGCACCTTCGGCGCACCGGTGATGGAGCCGCCCGGGAACGCGGCGCGCAGCAGGTCGCAGGCCGTGCGCGAGTCAGGCAGCCGCGCGGTAATGGTGCTGACCAGATGATGCACCGCCGGGAAAGGCTCAACGACAAACAGTTCCGGCACGCGGACGCTGCCCGGCACGGCCACCCGGCCAATGTCGTTGCGCATCAGATCGACAATCATCAGGTTTTCGGCGCGGTCTTTTGGCGAGGCGGCGAGTTTTTCCGCCTGCTTGCGGTCGGCGTCGGGATCGGCAAGACGCGGCAAGGTGCCTTTAATCGGGCGGGTTTGAATGGTCCCCTCCGCCAGGTGAATAAAGCGCTCGGGCGACAGGCTGAGGATCGCCCCCTGCTCCAGACGAACAAACGCGCTAAACGGTGCCTTGTTGCTGGCATTTAGGCGGGTAAACGCCTGCCACTCATCTCCCCGATAGGTCGCCTGGAAGCGCTGAGCGAGGTTAACCTGGTAGCAGTCGCCGCTTTGCAGATACGCCTGAACGCGCGAGAATTTTTCGCCATATTCCGCGGCGCTCATGTTGGAGCGCCAGCCGGAGGTCAGCGTGAACGTCTCTGCGGGTGCAGCCTGTTGCGCCTCAAGCCAGTCCAGACGCGCCTGGACGTCACGATGGCTCAGCAGGGAAACCGTTTTTTTCTGGTGATCGACGATTAACGCCCAGTCATACAGCCCCACGGCCATATCTGGCAGGGAAATATCAGTCTGCGCACGCTCGGGCAGCGTTTCGAAACGGCGACCCAAATCATAGCCAAACAGGCCCAGCGCGCCTCCCTGGAAGGGAAGGTCCGGGTTTGGCGTAGCGGATAAGCCCAGCGCGTTAATATCGTGCTGAAGCTGCGCCAGCGGATCGTCCGTCAGCGACAGGTCATCGGTTGTCAGCGTCTTCAGCGGATCGGCGACCAGAATATCAAAGCGGCTGTAGGGATGGTCCGCATGGCCGGAGTGCAGCAGCATCGCAAACGGAAGATGGCTCAGGCGGGCAAACCAGTATTCAGCGGCGTCTGTCCGCCAGGGCAGGGTAATAACAGTGGGGAAGCGCATGTTCATGTGTGGCATACTACCGGGCAGCGTGAAATAATTAGCGCGAATAATTTAGCAGGAGTTAACGATGTTTGCAGGTTTACCTTCTCTCAGCCATGACCAACAGCAGAAAGCCGTTGAACGTATTCAGGAGCTGATGTCCCAGGGGATGAGCAGCGGACAGGCAATTTCCCAGGTCGCGGAAGAACTTCGCGCCACCCATACCGGCGAGCGGATCGTGGCGCGCTTTGAGGATGAAGATGAAGAATAACCGGCTTACACTGCCGCGATAATCTTAATCTCAACCTTGTATTCCGGCTTCATCAGCGTGGCCTGTACGGTGCAGCGTACAGGCGCGTGACCCGCCACCACCCACGCATTCCAGGCTTTGTTCATTGCCGCGAAGTCATCTTTGTTCGCCAGGAAAATCGTCGCATCCAGAATGCGGGATTTGTCGCTGCCCTGTTTTTCCAGCACCGCGTCAATCTGCGCCAGGGTATTGGCCGTCTGCTCAAACGCATCCGCGTCAAGGTTCGCCGGGACGCCGGTGTAGTAGAGCGTCTGGTTGTGGATCACCACATCAGACCAGCGGGCTTCGGCATCAATGCGCACAATTGTCATAAACGTTTCCTCGTTATTTTTCGTCGTCAGGCGGCAAGACTGCCATATTGTTCTCGTGTCGTCACTATTTGGGGTGGCACAGGAGAGGATGGGCTGACATAATCCCTGTGCAAAAATACAGTGAGAGAGCACCGTGGCAGACGATTTTTCCCCTGAAGGTCAATTAGCGCAGGCTATCCCCGGCTTCAAACCCCGTGAGCCTCAGCGACAGATGGCGCACGCCGTTGCACGCGCCATCGATAAGGCTCAGCCGCTGGTGGTCGAAGCGGGTACCGGCACGGGTAAAACCTATGCTTACCTTGCGCCGGCGCTGCGGGCGAAAAAAAAGGTGATTATCTCGACCGGTTCGAAAGCCCTGCAGGACCAGCTCTACAGCCGCGATTTGCCCACGGTGGCAAAGGCGCTGAAATATAAAGGCCGTCTGGCCCTGCTGAAGGGGCGATCCAACTATCTCTGCCTGGAACGCCTTGAGCAGCAGGCGCTGGCGGGCGGTGACCTGCCGGTGCAAACCCTGAGCGACGTTATTATTCTTCGCGCCTGGGCGAACCAGACCGAAGAGGGCGATATCAGCACCTGCGCGAGCGTGCCGGAAGACTCTCCCGCCTGGCCGCTGGTGACCAGCACCAACGACAACTGCCTCGGCAGCGACTGCCCGCTGTATAAAGACTGCTTCGTGGTGAAAGCGCGCAAAACGGCGATGGATGCGGATGTGGTGGTGGTGAACCACCATCTGTTCCTCGCGGATATGGTCGTCAAGGACAGCGGCTTTGGTGAGCTGATCCCGGAGGCGGACGTGATGATCTTCGACGAAGCCCACCAGCTGCCGGACATCGCCAGCCAGTATTTTGGGCAGTCGCTCTCCAGCCGCCAGCTGCAGGATCTGGCGAAAGATTTCACCATTGCTTACCGGACCGAACTCAAAGATACCCAGCAGCTGCAGAAGTGCGCCGACCGTCTGGCGCAGAGCGCGCAGGATTTCCGTTTACAGCTCGGCGAGCCGGGCTATCGCGGTAACCTGCGCGAGCTGCTGGCGGACAAAAACATCCAGCGCGCGCTGCTGCTGCTCGATGACGCGCTTGAGCTCTGCTACGACGTGGCGAAACTGTCGCTCGGCCGCTCCGCGCTGCTGGATGCGGCCTTCGAACGCGCCACGCTCTATCGCGGGCGGCTGAAGCGGCTGAAAGAGATTAACCAGCCGGGTTACAGCTACTGGTACGAATGCACCTCGCGCCACTTTACCCTTGCGCTCACCCCGCTGACGGTGGCGGATAAATTTAAAGAGGTGATGGCGCAAAAGCCGGGCAGCTGGATCTTCACGTCGGCAACCCTGTCGGTGAATGACGACCTGCACCACTTCACCGAGCGCCTCGGCATCGAGCAGGCGGAATCGCTGCTTCTGCCCAGCCCGTTCGATTACGAAAAGCAGGCGCTGCTCTGCGTGCCGCGCAATCTGCCGCTTCCCAACCAGCCGGGTGCGGCCCGGCTGCTGGCGGCGATGCTGAAGCCGATGATCGAGGCCAATAACGGCCGCTGCTTTATGCTCTGCACCTCCCACGCCATGATGCGCGACCTCGCCGAGCAGTTCCGTGCCACCATGACGCTACCGGTGCTGCTGCAGGGCGAAACCAGCAAAGGCCAGCTGCTGCAGCAGTTCGTTAGCGCCGGTAACGCCCTGCTGGTCGCAACCAGCAGCTTCTGGGAAGGGGTGGACGTGCGCGGCGACACGCTTTCACTGGTGATCATTGATAAGCTGCCGTTTACCTCCCCGGACGATCCGCTGCTGAAGGCGCGGATGGAAGACTGCCGCCTGCGCGGCGGCGATCCGTTTGACGAGGTTCAGCTGCCGGATGCGGTCATTACGCTTAAGCAAGGGGTAGGGCGCTTAATCCGTGACGTCACCGATCGCGGCGTGCTGGTCATCTGCGATAACCGGCTGGTGATGCGTCCTTACGGGGCAACCTTCCTTGCAAGCCTGCCGCCCGCACCGCGGACGCGGGACATAAAACGCGCGGTGCGTTTCCTGGCAAACCCAACGGCGGAGTAATTTACCCCGGAGTGTGCTAAGATGCGCGCCATTTTGTGACTGACCCTTGCGAGAGCGCGACGACTGATGCGAATTCTGGCTATTGATACCGCGACAGAGGCTTGCTCTGTTGCTCTGTTGAACGACGGTGCTGTTTCTGCCCATTTCGAAGAGTGCCCACGGGAACACACCCAACGCATTCTGCCCCTGGTAAAAGCCATTTTAACCCAGGGCAACACCTCCTTAACCGACCTCGACGCGCTGGCCTTTGGCCGCGGCCCCGGCAGCTTTACGGGCGTACGTATCGGGATTGGCATTGCGCAGGGGCTGGCGCTGGGCGCCGAACTGCCGATGATCGGCGTCTCTACCCTCGCCACCATGGCACAGGGCGCATGGCGCATGACCGGGGCAACGCGCGTCCTGGCAGCGATTGATGCCCGCATGGGCGAAGTCTACTGGGCCGAATACACCCGCGACGAGCAGGGCGTGTGGCACGGTGAAGAGACGGAAGCCGTGCTTAAGCCGGAAGCGGTGACGGAACGGCTGAAGCAGCTGTCCGGCGAGTGGGCGACCGTCGGTACGGGCTGGCAGGCGTGGCCTGAGATGGCGAACGGCACCGGGCTGACGCTGGTGGACGGCAACATGCTTCTGCCGGCTGCGGAAGATATGCTTCCGATTGCCAGCCAGCTGCTCGCAGCAGGCAAAACCGTGGCCGTTGAACACGCGGAACCGGTTTATTTGCGAAACACCGTCGCGTGGAAGAAACTTCCGGGCCGCGAGTGAATCTCAGTAACAGGAACTGAGAAAAAGGAGTCGCATCATGGCGGTTCAGACTAAAGTAGTACGCCTTATTATGGCAGGCGCGGTTGCCATAGCACTGAGCGGATGCGTTTCCGTTCCTGATGCGATTAAGGGCAGCAGCCCGACGCCACAGCAGGATCTGGTTCGGGTGATGAATGCACCTGAGCTGTACGTCGGCCAGGAAGCGCGCTTCGGCGGTAAGGTCATCGATGTACAAAACCAGCAGGGGAAAACCCGTCTGGAGATCGCCACCGTTCCGCTGGACAGCGGCGCGCGGCCTGTGCTGGGCGAGGCCTCCCGCGGGCGCATCTATGCGGACGTCAGCGGGTTCCTCGATCCGGTTGATTTTCGCGGACAGCTGGTGACCGTCGTCGGGCCGATTACCGGCGCCGTACAGGGCAAAATCGGCAGCACGCCGTATAAATTTATGACCATGCAGGTGAACGGCTACAAGCGCTGGCGGCTGGCACAGCAGGTGATCATGCCGCCTCAGCCGATCGATCCGTGGATGTGGGGTCCACATCCTTATCGTTACGGCTACCCGGGCTGGGGCTGGTATAACCCGGGGCCTGCACAGGTACAGACGATCGTTACTGAGTAACTTACTGTTATTGCTAGAAAAGAGACAGCGGCTCAGCCGCTGTCTCTGTTTTTTTACGGATAAAACGAAAAAAAAGAGTGACGCGCTTCGCAACCTTAAATCTGAACAATTAATAAACTGGTACGCTGAGTTAATATAATGTTAACAAACTGTTTATTATCGGGGTTGTGATGACGACGAACACTCATTTCAGAGGTGATGCATTGAAGAAGGTTTGGCTTAACCGTTATCCCGCAGATGTTCCTGCTGAGATCAATCCTGACCGTTATCAATCCCTGGTGGAATTATTTGAACACTCGGTAAGGCGCTACGCGGACCAGCCCGCATTTGTGAATATGGGCGAGGTGATGACGTTCCGTAAGCTGGAGGAGCGCAGCCGGGCGTTTGCGGCGTACCTGCAGGAAGGGCTGGGGCTGCAAAAAGGGGACCGCGTCGCGCTAATGATGCCGAACCTGCTGCAATACCCGGTGGCGCTGTTCGGTATCCTGCGTGCCGGGATGATTGTCGTTAACGTCAACCCGCTGTACACCCCGCGCGAGCTGGAGCATCAGCTGAACGACAGCGGCGCGGTTGCGATCGTCATTGTGTCCAACTTTGCCCATACGCTGGAAAAAGTGGTCGACAAAACCCAGGTGAAACACGTCATCCTGACGCGCATGGGGGACCAGCTCTCCACCGCCAAAGGCACGCTGGTTAACTTTGTCGTCAAATACGTCAAACGTCTGGTGCCAAAATACCATCTGCCGGACGCTATCTCCTTCCGCCGCGCGCTGCATGCGGGCTATCGTATGCAGTACGTTAAGCCGGAAGTGGTCTCAGAAGATCTCGCGTTCCTGCAGTATACCGGCGGTACCACCGGCGTGGCGAAAGGCGCAATGCTGACCCACCGCAACATGCTGGCGAACCTTGAGCAGGTCAATGCCACCTACGGGCCGCTGCTGCATCCCGGCAAAGAGCTGGTCATTACGGCGCTGCCGCTGTACCACATTTTCGCACTGACCATGAACTGCCTGCTGTTTATTGAGCTCGGCGGTCAAAACGTGCTGATTACTAACCCGCGTGATATACCGGGGCTGGTGAAAGAGCTGGCAAAATACCCGTTCACCGCCATGACCGGGGTAAATACCCTGTTTAACGCGCTGCTTAATAACAAAGAGTTCCAGCAGTTGGACTTCTCCACGCTCCATCTCTCTGCGGGCGGCGGCATGCCGGTTCAGCAGGCGGTGGCCGAGCGCTGGGTGAAGCTTACCGGCCAGTATCTGCTGGAGGGCTATGGCCTGACGGAGTGCGCGCCGCTGGTCAGCGTTAACCCGCATGACATCGACTACCACAGCGGAAGCATTGGCCTGCCCGTTCCTTCCACTGAAGCGAAACTGGTCGATGATAACGATAACGAAGTCGCGCCGGGTGAGCCGGGTGAGCTTTGCGTCAAAGGTCCACAGGTCATGCTGGGCTACTGGCAGCGTCCCGATGCGACCGACGAAATCATCAAAGACGGCTGGCTGCATACCGGTGACATCGCGGTGATGGATGACGAGGGCTTCCTGCGCATTGTCGATCGCAAGAAAGATATGATCCTGGTCTCCGGCTTCAACGTCTATCCGAATGAGATCGAAGACGTGGTGATGCAGCACAGCGGCGTGCTGGAAGTGGCAGCGGTCGGCGTGCCTTCCGGCAGCAGCGGTGAAGCGGTGAAGATATTTGTGGTCAAGAAGGATCCTTCTCTCACCGAGGAAGCGCTGATAACGTTTTGTCGTCGTCAGCTGACGGGCTATAAAGTGCCGAAGCTGGTGGAATTCCGCGACGAGCTGCCGAAATCCAACGTCGGGAAGATATTACGACGAGAATTACGTGACGAAGCCCGTGCCAAAGTAGACAATAAGGCCTGAGCTTCACGTTAATCGTCCAGACGCCGGTTAAGCCGGCGTTTTTTATGGGCGCAAACAAAAGAGAATCCGATTTGAATTACCAGATGATCACGACCAACGACGAGCTGGCTTCGCTGTGCGAAGTGACGCGCGACTTTCCTGCCATTGCCCTGGATACCGAGTTTGTCCGTACCCGGACGTACTATCCGCAGCTGGGGTTGATTCAGATGTACGACGGTAAACACGTGTCGCTGATCGACCCTCTCGGCATTACCGACTGGACGCCGATGCGCGATCTGCTGCTCGATACCGCCGTCACGAAATACCTGCACGCAGGCAGTGAAGATCTGGAAGTCTTTCTGAACACCTTTGGCATCATGCCTCAGCCGCTGATTGATACGCAGATCCTTGCGGCGTTCAGCGGGCGACCGCTCTCCTGGGGCTTTGCCGCCATGGTTGAGGAGTATACGGGCCTGACGCTGGATAAAAGCGAATCCCGTACCGACTGGCTGGCGCGTCCGCTTACCGCGCGCCAGCTGGAGTATGCGGCGGCTGACGTGTTTTACCTGCTGCCGATCGCCGGACAGCTGATGAAAGAAGCCGAGGCATCCGGCTGGCTGTCCGCCGCGCTGGACGAGTGCCGTATGACCCAGCTGCGTCGTCAGGAAGTGGTGGATCCGAAAGAGGCCTGGCGCGACATCAGCAACGCCTGGCAGCTGCGTACGCGTCAGCTGGCGTGCCTGCAGCTGCTGGCAGACTGGCGCTTGCGTAAAGCGCGCGAGCGCGATCTGGCCGTTAACTTTGTGGTTCGCGAAGAGCATCTCTGGGCGGTTGCGCGCTATATGCCGGGCAGCCTCGGCGAGCTGGACAGCATTGGGCTTTCGGGCAGTGAAATCCGTTTCCACGGCAAAACCCTGCTGGCGCTGGTCGCAAAAGCGCAGGCGTTACCGGAAGAGGCGCTGCCGGAACCGCTGCTGAACCTGATGGATATGCCAGGCTATCGCAAAGCGTTTAAGGACATCAAAGCGCGGGTGCAGGCGGTGGCTACGGAAAGCAAGCTGAGCGCGGAACTGCTCGCTTCACGCCGTCAGATTAATCAGCTGCTTAACTGGCACTGGAAGCTGAAGCCGCAGAATGGCTTGCCGGAGATGATGGCGGGATGGCGCGGGGAATTGATGGCCGATCGCCTGAATACGCTGCTGGAAGGTTATCCGCGATAAAAAATATGCCGGGTGATAAACCCGGCATATTCCCCCGGTGGCGCTGCTGTATGACCGGATACATAGGTGACAGATCAGAC
>NZ_JBRIQR010000011.1:0-142190 GCF_052983755.1 Enterobacter sp. CFEC122
GCACGGGCCGACGGGTTTTGTAGGCCGGGTAAGCGCAGCGCCACCCGGCATCGTTTAAAGCTGGGTTGCGCTGAAATAGTGCTCCGGCTTCGCGATACGATCCTGTGCCGCGACCACCTGCAGTTCATATTCCTGCATCTCTTTCGTCGCAATCATAATTTCGTACACCGCTGCCGTAACGTGCTCCAGCGCGTCCCTCACCGTTGCACCCTGAAGCAGTTTCACCAGCAGCAGCCCGCTGGTCACATCGCCCACGCCCACCGGCTGACGCGGGCCAAAATCCACCAGCGGACGGCTGATATGCCAGGCATCCTCTTTCGTCACCAGCAGCATCTCAAAGCGATCCTGGCTTAGCCCTGCGCGCGCGAGGTGTTTTACCAGCACAACCTCAGGCCCCTGCGCGATCAGCTCGCGTGACGCGCTTACGGCCTCTTCTACGCTGTTAACCGGATGCTCGCAGAGAATTTCCAGTTCGACCAGGTTTGGCGCAATGATATCGCTGGCGGGCAGCGCATGGCGAACGTGGAATTCTGCCACACCTGGCGCCACGATACAGCCTTTCTCCGGATGGCCCATAACGGGGTCGCAGAAGTATTTTGCCGACGGGTTGGCAGCCTTTACCTGACGCACGATGCCGAGGATATGTTCCCCCTGCTCCGCTGAACCAAGATAACCGCTCAATACGGCGTCACAGCGCTTGAGCTGGTCGATATCGGCAATGCCCTGCACAACCTCGGTGAGGTGCGAAGGCGGCATCACGCAGCCGGTCCATTTGCCATACTGCGTGTGGTTAGAGAACTGAACGGTATTGAGGGGCCAGACGTTGACGCCGAGGCGGCGCATCGGGAATTCCGCAGCGCTGTTGCCAGCATGTCCAAAAACAACGTGGGACTGAATGGCGAGGATGTTCTTCATTTTATGCTTACCAAACCCTGAAAAAACAAAAGGGGCGTGGTTTCCCACGCCCCTCGAGACTGTTAATTATTTCCAGCAGACAAGGCAGTAGTTTTTCTTACCGCGACGCAGCAGGGTGTAGCGGCCATACAGACGGTCGCCATCAACAAAGGTGTATTCCGGGTCAGCCTGCTTTTCACCGTTGATGGTGATCGCGTTTGAGGCGATGGTTTTACGCGCCTGACCGCGGGAAGGCTGCAGCTCAGAATCCACCAGCGCCTGCATCAGGTCAGCCCCTTTCTCCATCTCAACCATTGGCACGCCGTCCTGCGCCAGCTGTTCGAAGTCCGCTTCGCTCAGATCGCTCAGGGTACCGTTGAACAGGCTTGCAGTAATGCGTTTTGCCGCGGCCAGACCTTCTTCACCGTGAACCAGTTTGGTCACTTCATCTGCCAGCACGTACTGCGCGCGTGGCGCTTTACCGCTGTTCTTGTCTTCTTCTTCCAGCGCATTGATGTCTTCAATATCCATAAAGGTGAAGAACTTCAGGAAGCGATAAACATCGGCATCCGCCGTGTTGATCCAGAACTGGTAGAATTTGTACGGGCTGGTTTTCTTCGGATCGAGCCATACCGCGCCGCCTTCGGTTTTACCAAATTTGGTACCGTCAGCTTTGGTAATCAGCGGAACGGTCAGACCAAAGACCTGATTCTGGTGCAGGCGACGGGTCAGGTCGATACCGGAGGTGATATTACCCCACTGGTCAGAACCGCCAATCTGCAGGGAAACACCGTGCAGTTTGTTCAGGCAGGCAAAGTCATACCCCTGCAGCAGGTTGTAGGAGAACTCGGTAAAGGAGATACCCTGGTCGTCACGGTTCAGACGCTGCTTCACGGCCTCTTTGTTAATCATCTGGTTAACAGAGAAGTGCTTGCCGATGTCGCGCAGGAAGGTCAGCACGTTCATGCTGCCAAACCAGTCGTAGTTGTTCGCGGCAATCGCGGCGTTATCGCCACAGTTGAAGTCGAGGAACGGTGCAACCTGTTTGCGGATCTTATCGACCCACTCCTGCACGGTATCTTCGGTGTTCAGTTTACGCTCAGCGGCTTTAAAGCTTGGGTCACCAATCAGACCGGTCGCGCCGCCCACCAGGGCAACAGGCTTATGGCCCGCCATCTGGAAGCGTTTCAGGCATAACAATGGAACAAGATGCCCCAAATGCAAGCTGTCAGCGGTGGGATCGAAGCCGCAATAGAGCGCGATCGGGCCTTGCGCCAGTCGCTCTGCTAACGCTTCCTCGTCCGTCACCTGGGCCACGAGGCCCCGCTCTTGCAATTGTTTAATCAAGTTACTGCTTGCCATCAAATTCTCCATGTATAAACGACTGCACCTTTGCCGGTACACGACTTTTCGCCTGATGCGAAAGGACCATAGAATAAAGCGCAAGCGCGGTGTGCGCTAGCGCTTAAATCAACAAATTTCGGGGATTACGGCGCCAGTCTGTCGATTTTCCAGCCGCCATTCTCGCGCTGGTATAAAAAGCGGTCGTGCAGGCGATGTTCGCCCCCCTGCCAGAACTCGATTTGCTCAATCGGGATGCGGAAACCACCCCAGAAGCTCGGCAGCGGGATTTCACCCTGCTGGAACTTCTGCTTCAGCTCGAGGAATTTACTTTCCAGCACGCCGCGGGCGGAAATGCGGCTGGACTGTTTTGATACCCAGGCGCCAATCTGGCTGTCACGCGGACGACTGTGGAAATACTTCACCACTTCCAGCGTCGAGAGACGTTCCGCTTTGCCGGTCACCATGACCTGACGTTCCAGCATGTGCCACGGGAACAGCAGGCTGATACGCGGATTGTTTTCCAGATGGTGCGCTTTGCGGCTGCCAAGGTTGGTATAGAACACCAGCCCTTTCTCGTCATAATGCTTGAGCAATACGATACGCTGATACGGTTGACCGTTTTCATCTACCGTTGCGACAACCATCGCCGTTGGGTCGGCAAGTTTCGCTTCGCAGGCCTGTTTCAGCCAGCGTTCAAAAAGCACGAGGGGTTCAGCGGGAAGATCCTGGCGACGCAGGCCGCCTTTGGTGTATTCACGGCGCAGATGCGCAATTTGCTGCAGTTCGTCGTTATCTGACATGGCGTTAGCTGACATTGAGAGTGGGTGGCGCTATTGTGCGCCGCCCCTGTAAAAATCTCAACGCTTCGGATTTTCGAGCTGGCAATTGTTCAGCACAATACGGTCGCGTTTGTAGACCGTGGCGCTGTCGCCTTTCGACCAGAAGACATAGATACCGTCGGTGTAGCGTGCGCCCGAGGCCGAAATGCCCTGCTTCAGCGTCAACAATTTATTGTCGTAAACAAAACTGGCTTCCTGGCGCGGATTGTTCAGCTTCACGGTCAACGGTTTTTCGTCGCAGCGATACTCCAGGGTATCGGTCTGCATGCGCTCAACGAGCTGGTTGTAGACGCTGCATCCTGACAGCAGCAAAGGGGCGGCAATAAGAAGAAGTTTTTTCATGGGCATATTCCGAAGACTATCCTGGTCCTGGAGGGCATGGCTGCCCCCCTGTTTCGTTCCATTCTAACGACGACGCGCCGCGCTGAATTTCAGTTAACTCTGATTATGACGCGGATTTGCCGGGAAAATCGCCCCTAGCACGCTCGCCTCGCGCGCGCCGGTTACCGACGGTAAATTGCCCGGCAGCCCGGCAACGGTGCGCCAGGCAAGCCAGGCAAAGGCCAGCGCCTCCATATCATCCCCGCTGATGCCGGCCTCATCGGTCGTCGACACTTCGGTACCCGGCAGCAGCCCGGCAAGACGCGCCATCACCAGCGGGTTACGGCTTCCCCCGCCGCACACCAGCAGGCGTTCACATCCGCCGCTAAGCAGCACCTGTTCAGAAATCGACACGGCCGTAAGCTCGGCAAGCGTCGCCTGAACATCCTGCGGCGCGAGCGCCGGGAATGACGCCAGCTGGCGCTCAAGCCAGCCAAAGTTGAAGTATTCACGCCCCGTGCTTTTCGGTGCCGGTAAGGCAAAATAAGGATCGCTCAGCATGGACTGCAGCAGCGGGAGAATCACCTTACCCTCACTCGCCCACTCCGCATTTTTATCATACGGTTGCCCGCACTGACGCCAGATCCAGGCATCCATTAACATATTGCCCGGGCCGGTATCGTAGCCGCGGACCGGCTGCCCCGGAATAAGCATCGACAGATTGGCGATCCCACCAATGTTGAGCACCATACGCCGTTCTGAAGGGTGCGCCAGCAGCGCCTGATGAAACGCGGGCACCAGCGGTGCGCCCTGTCCGCCAAGAGCAATATCGCGACGACGGAAATCGCCGACCACCGTGACGCCCGTCTTCGCCACAATCTGGTTGTTATCGCCGATTTGCAGGGTGTGCGGGGCATCGCCGATGGGTTCATGCCAGACCGTTTGTCCGTGACACCCGATGGCCACCACATCCTGCGGACGAAGATGTTCTTTTTGCATCAAAGCCTGCACCGCATCCGCAAACAGCGCCCCCAGGCGGACATCCAGCTGTCCAAGCTGCGAAAGGGTCAGCTGCTGCCCCTGACAGATACTGAGAATATCCTCTTTCAGTGAAATGGGGATTGGCCAGGTCAGGCTCGCCTGCTGCGCCACCATGTTCTCATCAATGGCAGCCAGAACGACATCTACCCCATCCAGACTGGTGCCTGACATCACACCAATGTAGCGACCCGATTTCATGCGCTTTCCTTACGTTGCGTGGGCTAAGGATATCCACTCAACCATAAACGGCGTCGCTTTGCCATCCGGCAATAATATTTTTTAACAATGTCAGACGGGTAGCGTGGGCGGATCCTGTTTATGTCTCGTTAAGTCAAATTCAAGTACAATTTTCCTATTGTTAGTGCAAAGATATGAACGATGGCCCCTTATGCCATATAATTTAGCCATAACGGATGCCCCCCATCGGGCGTTTTTGGTGAACAGGAGATTCAAATGATTTTACGTGTACTGGGCGTTTCGCTGATTGGTTTAACTCTGGCTGGCTGTGTGAATGACAGTTCACTTTCTGGCGACGTGTATAGCGCTTCTGAAGCGAAACAGGTTCAGAACGTGACTTACGGTACCGTTGTTAACGCACGCCCTGTACAGATTCAGGGTGGTGATGAAAACAACGTGATGGGCGCCATCGGCGGTGCCGTTCTGGGTGGTTTCCTGGGTAATACCGTCGGCGGCGGTACGGGCCGTTCTCTGGCAACAGCCGCAGGCGCAGTGGCCGGTGGTGTAGCAGGCCAGGGTGTTCAGGGTGCGATGAACAAAACCCAGGGCGTCGAGTTGGAAATTCGTAAAGACGACGGCAGCACCATTATGGTTGTTCAGAAACAAGGCAGCACCCGCTTCTCCGCAGGTCAGCGCGTTGTGCTGGCAAGCAACGGAAGCCAGGTGACCGTTTCTCCACGTTAATTAAAAATGGATGTGGCCATTGGGCCACATCCATTTACAATATACATCACTTATACGAATATTTTTACAAAATATATTCACCCCACAAATATTTAATCTCATCGTATATTGTCTCCGCGCAAAGTATTTATTGCATTACTTGCTTAGACTCTTCGCAATTACCTCTTCATGATGTATTTCTCATTTTGTAAAAACTTATATGCTTGCGAATAGTCGTTGTCTAAAAGGTCGTTATATCTCGTTCTGTTTCGGTTGCCTTGTCGTCATCGGAATATTACAAGCTCTCTTTTCAAAAGTGGTTGAATGGGTTCCCTCCTTCTCGCCTCTTTTGTTCCCTACGCTCACCATTTTTTTGCTCGTGTTTCACCTGTTTATTGCCTGCTTTATGGCAATGAAATACTGGTGTGATAAGCGGCGGCTCTATCTGATTGCGATCGCCTTTGCCTTTGCCGGTTCGGCATTGTTGATGGTCGGAACGCTGTCCAGCTTTCCAGCATGGCTGAACCTCTATCAGTTCAACGTCGTGAACTACAACGATGCGATGATCTACTTTATGTTCCGCCACTTTTTAATGGCGGTGTTGTTCATCGTTGCGGCAGTACTCTATCCTACGCGCGATTACCCTTTTTCACGGTTGGCGCATATCTCAATTGTGAGCGGGGCGTTTCTCTTTACCGCCTGTGTTGTGGGACTGGCCTGGATATATTCCAGTCACTCGCCCTTGTTATCCATTGACCTGGTTGATAACGAAACCCGTCAGTTTATGGTGCTCTGGAGCCAATGCATAAATATTTCTTTAATTGTCTTCTGGGTGGTTTCATTAGTAACGCTGATGTTTGTCACGCGCGTGCGCAATTTATTCTGGGTAGGCGGAAATTTCCTGTGCGTTTGCTATATCGTCACGCTCGCCATGCTGTTAGTAGGCGGACATGCTGAAGATATATCGTGGTATCGCGCCCGGCTATTTGAAACCGTCGCTACGCTGATGATTATTTTTGTACTGCTCTACGACGTCTTCATGCTGTACCGTGATTCCCATTTAAAATATCAGCAGTCATATCAAAATTCGATTCGCGATCCGCTTACGCGCCTGTATAACCGCAGCTATTTTTATGAATCGTTAAACCAGGCGCTGGACATGGCGAAACCCAGCCGCCCAGTTTCGGTTATCGTCAGCGATCTCGACCGCTTCAAGCGTATCAACGATAACTATGGCCACCTTCAGGGAGACAAAGTCTTACAGTTTGTCGCCAATCTGCTGATGGATTCCGTACGCCCGCAGGACATCGCGGCTCGAATCGGCGGTGAGGAGTTTGTGCTGATGCTGGCCAACACCTCTTCAGATGCAGCCCACCAGGTGGCGGAACGTATTCGGTTGAAGCTAAGCAGCTTTGATAAAACCAGCAGCGGAGGGCAGCTACCTGAGCCGATTACCATCAGCATGGGAGTATTTACGGCGACGTCATCGACCGTGACCGCAGAAGCGTGCGTGGAGAGTGCCGACAAGGCGATGTATGAAGCGAAGGAGACAGGCCGTAATCGAGTGGTGGTCTTTAAGTAATAAAAGGCCTTGCTGCTGCAAGGCCTTGGTGTTGATCAGTCGCGAGACTGTAGCTCATGGATGTTTTGCTCAAGGCGAGCAATGAGGCTAATGAGCATTTCCAGCTCCGCCGGTGAAACGCCTGAAAGGATTTCACCGCGCGTTTTGGTAATCACAGCTTCCATTTCAGTAATGATAGGCGCCGCTTTCTCAGTGAGTTTTATCCGCTTGGCGCGACGATCGCTGGCGCAGGTTTGTCGGGAGATCAGCCCCTTCTCTTCCAGCTGGTCAAGCGTGCGCACCAGTGACGGTTGCTCA
Organism: Enterobacter sp. CFEC122; assembly: GCF_052983755.1. Classification (NCBI taxonomy): domain Bacteria; kingdom Pseudomonadati; phylum Pseudomonadota; class Gammaproteobacteria; order Enterobacterales; family Enterobacteriaceae; genus Enterobacter; species Enterobacter sp. CFEC122. Next base: position 7,219 of record NZ_JBRIQR010000011.1, read on the forward strand.
ATGCCTATCGCTTTTGCCAGTTGAATTTGCGACTGGTCGGGCGGCAGCTGATGAATGTTGTGCAGCGTGACCCAATGCGTCTGCGTCAATTCCAGAGGTTTCAGGCGATGGTCAATCAGAGCACGCCAGACGCGTACCAACCTTGCCAGATCAGAACCTAATGGCGATTCCAATTTCATCTCCTTATAATTAGCTTGCTAAGTTATTATACTGATTTTAGAATAGTGTGCAGCATTTGTAATGGCAAAACAAATGCAATACTGCATTCATCTAACTCAAAAGTATGACTTACACTGAATTGTGATGCTTCTTCATACTCAGACAAGCCAACACGGCATTCTGTTCACTGCAAAGGATCTCTGCTCGTGACCTTTTTTCATCGCTCAGAGGGTTTACCCCTCCAGGACCTGATCTTCGGTGCGTCAGTCTACTTTCCCCCTCTGTTTAAGGCCGTGCTGGTGGGCTTTATTCTCTGGCTCATCGCGCATCGCCTGCTTCGCGACTGGATGTATTCCGGCGAAATCTGGCATCCCATGCTGATGGATCTTTCCCTGTTTGCCCTCTGTGTATGCCTGGGCCTTGCTGTTCTGATCGTGTGGTGACTATGCCCCTGAAAACGCTGAAGTACTTTTCCACCCTGTTTGTTCTGGTCCTTGCGCTGGTCGCCGGATGGTGGCTCTGGAATTATTACATGCAGTCGCCCTGGACGCGTGACGGTAAGATTCGCGCTGAGCAGGTCAGCATTACCCCGCAGGTATCGGGAAGCATTACGTCGCTGCTGGTTAAGGATAACCAGTACGTTAAAAAGGGAGAGGTTTTATTCCGAATCGACGACACGCCGTACCATATCGCGATTCTGAATGCCCAGGCGCAGCTGGCAAAAGCCCAGTCTGATCTGGCAAAGGCCAACAACGAGGCCAACCGCCGCCGTCACCTGTCGCAAAACTACATCTCCGCGGAAGATTTAGACACCGCCAACCTCAACGTTAAGGCGATGCAGGCGAGCGTCAACGTGGCTGAGGCGACGCTGAAGCAGGCGCAGTGGGAGCTGACCCAAACCGTGATTACCGCCCCTGTCGATGGATGGGTGACCAACCTTTCCGCCCGCGTGGGTAACTATGCCACCACGGGACAGCCCGTTTTCGCCCTGGTCGACAGCCACTCCTTCTACGTAGTGGGCTACTTCGAAGAGACCAAGCTTCGACATATTCGCGAGGGATCGCCAGCAGCGATTACGCTGTACAGCGGCTCGCAAAGGTTACAGGGTCACGTCTCCAGCATTGGTCGCGCCATTTACGATCAAAGCGTTGAAACAGATTCCGGCCTGGTGCCGGATATCAAGCCGAACGTCCCCTGGGTGCGTCTCGCTCAACGCGTGCCTGTTCGCGTGGAGTTTGACCATTTACCGCAGGGCATCACGCTGGTATCCGGCACCACCTGCACTGTCTCCATCGGAACCCCTTAATGAAGCTGCAGGCGCTCTCCTGGCAAAACTCGCCGTGGATGAAAGCGACGCGTCCTCAGTGGCGCTACGCGCTGCGTAACGGCATTGCCATGTGTCTGGCGCTGACCGTCGCCTATTACCTGAACCTGGATGAGCCGTACTGGGCGATGACCTCTGCCGCAGTGGTGAGTTTTCCCACCGTTGGTGGGGTGATCAGTAAAAGCCTTGGGCGTATCGCCGGCAGCCTGCTGGGTGCCACGGCGGCGTTAATTATCGCCGGCCACACGCTGAACGACCCATGGCTGTTCCTCCTGAGCATGGCGGCATGGCTGGGATGCTGTACCTGGGCCTGCGCCCATTTCACCAACAACGTGGCCTACGCTTTCCAGCTGGCGGGCTATACCGCCGCCATTATTGCCTTCCCGGTGGTGAATGTGCTCGATACCACCGAGCTGTGGGATATTGCACAGGCGCGCGTCTGCGAAGTGATTGTCGGGATCCTCTGCGGCGGATTTATGATGATGATCCTCCCCAGCACTTCCGACGGCACCGCACTCATCACCGCCCTTAAAACCATGCACACCCGGCTGCTTGAGCACGCGAGCCTGCTGTGGCAACCGGATACCAGCGATGAGATCCGTCTCGCCCATGAAAAGGTGATAGGACAGATCCTGACAATGAATCTGCTGCGTATTCAGGCGTTCTGGAGCCACTACCGCTTTCGCCGTCAGAACACCCTGCTTAACTATTTGCTGCACCAGCAGCTGCGCATGACCAGCGCCATCTCCAGCCTGCGCCGGATGCTGCTCAACTGGCCAACGCCGCCGGAAAACACGCGCGCGGTGATTGAAACGCTGCTCGCAACCCTTGCGCGCCCGGATGCAGACATCTACACGGTCGCGCGAATAATCGCCCCGCTCGCCCCGGTGGATGAATATGATTATCGCCATCGCGCCTTCTGGCAGCGTCTGAATTACTTTTGCCGACTCTACCTGCGCAGCAGCCGCTGGATTAACGCGGTAGAGAACGCCACGCCGGTCACGGAGTTCAACGTTCCCGGGAGCCCGGCTCTCGCCCGCCATACCGACTACCTGGAAGCGCTGTGGAGCGGTTTTCGCACCTTTTGCGCGCTGATGCTGGTGGGCGCGTGGAGTATCACCACGCAGTGGGAGTCCGGTACGGCGGCCCTGACGCTCGCCGCCATCAGCTGCGTGCTTTACTCCGTCGCGGCCTCGCCGTTTAACTCGCTGACGCTCCTGCTGCGCACCCTGGTGCTGCTGTCGCTGTTCAGTTTCGTGGTGAAGTTTGGCCTGATGGTGCAGATAAGCGATCTCTGGCAGTTCCTGCTGTTCCTCTTTCCGCTGTTGACCACCATGCAGCTACTCAAGCTGCAGATGCCGAAGCTGGCGGGCCTTTGGGGACAGCTGATTGTCTTTATGGGCTCGTTTATCTCCGTGACGAATCCACCGGTGTACGATTACGCCGATTTTCTCAATGACAACCTGGCAAAGATCCTCGGCGTGGGGCTGGCGTGGCTGGCCTTCGCGGTGCTGCGTCCCGGCTCCGATGCCCGCAAAAGCCGCAGGCATATCCGGGAGTTACGCCGGGGGTTTGTCGACCAGCTCAGCCGCAAACCGCATCTTCGTGAGAGTGAATATGAATCGCTGGTTTATCATCACGTCAGCCAGCTCAATAACAGCCAGGACGCGCTTTCCCGGCGCTGGCTGCTGCGCTGGGGCGTGGTGCTGCTGAACTGCTCGCACGTGGTCTGGCAGCTTCGCGGGTGGGAAACGCGTTCCGACCCGCTGTCGCAGGTGCGTGACGTTTGCATCTCCCTGCTGCGTGATGTCATGAGCGAACGCGGGGTCCAGCAGCGGCCGCTGGAAGCCACGCTGAATGAACTGCAGCGGATCTGCGATACGCTTGCACGACATCATCTCCCCGCCGCCCGCGATTTGGCCTCGATAATCTGGCGGCTGCACTGCTCGCTGTCGCAGCTGGAACAGGCACCACCGCCGGGTACGATTGGGGATCAGATCACGCCGCAGGCATAACGCGCCCCGCCGCCGCCAAGCGGTTTAGGCTGATCGGACATATTGTCGCCGCCGACGTGGATCATCAGCGCTTTGCCTTTCACCTCATCCAGCTTTTTCAGCCGCGGCGCGACAACGGGATCGGTGGCTTTACCGTCGTTATTGACCACCAGCACGGGCAGATCGCCCAGATGTCCCATGCCTTCGGGGCCCTCATGCTTGCCGGAGTGCTGCGGGTCAAGGTGACCGCCTGCCGCTTCCGCAGCCGACGGTTTCCCCTCTTTTAACGCGGGCTGACAGCTTCCTTTGGCGTGAACATGAAAACCATGCTCACCGGGCGGGAGTGCTTTGAGGTTGGGAGCGAACTCCAGTCCTTTATCGGTTTCCGTGATTTTCACTGTTCCGATGGACTGACCTACCCCCTGAGAGGTGACGAGATTCATTTCCACTTCGTCGCTGGCTGCCTGCGCCCCTGCGCAAACAACCAGCGCGACCATTGCCAGAGCAAAACGCTTCATATGACCTCCGCTGGTTATTTTTTGCCCCTTAAGTGTATACCAGGGGCAAAGATTTCACCGGAAAGTCATCTTCTGGCGGTTTATGGCACGTCGTAACCCAGCGCAGCCTTGCGGATGCGGAACCACTGCTGGCGGGTCATCTGCAGCTCTTCAGCCGCCAGTGCAGAACGCACGCGTTCAATTTTGCCAGAACCAATAATCGGCAGCGGTTTTGACGGCAGACGCAGGATCCAGGCGTAAACCACCTGTTCGATGCTCTCCGCGTTCAGCTCGCGGGCGATGGTGTCCAGCTCGTTACGCAGCGGCTGGAATTCATCATCATTGAACAGGCGTCCGCCTCCCAGGCATGACCAGGCCATCGGGCGAATGCGCAGCTGCTGCAGCTGGTCAAGCGTACCGTCCAGCAGCAGCGGCTGGTGTACCGGGGAGATCTCCACCTGGTTGGTGGCCAGGGTAAACGGCAGACGAGACTGAAGCAGCGCAAACTGCGCAGGGGTAAAGTTGGAAACGCCAAAGTGACGCACTTTGCCGCTCTGATGCAGGTTCAGGAAGGCTTCTGCCACCTCATCGGCATCCATGAGCGGATCCGGACGATGGATTAACAGCAGGTCGATACGGTCGGTCGCCAGGTTGACCAGCGACTGCTCAGCGCTCTTGATGATATGCGCGCTGTCGGTGATGTAATGCCCAAGGGCGTGTTCCGGTTTTGCCGTGGTGGCAATCCCGCACTTCGTGACGATCTCCATGCGGTCGCGGAGTGCGGGAATCAGCTTGAGCGCCTCGCCGAATGCGGCTTCACACTGATAGCCACCGTAAATATCCGCATGGTCGACCGTGGTAACGCCCAGATCGATATGCTCTTCAATAAAGCTCGCCAGCTGGAGGGGGGACATATTCCAGTCCATCAGGCGCCAGTAGCCCATCACAAAACGGGAGAATTCTGGCCCCTGGGGGGCAAGGGTAATTCGCTGAACCATAACATTTTCCTCAAGGACGTGATGTCATGAGTATACGCAATTACCGTGTTAAAAAAGTGAAGGTTGCTGGGGTTCTTCGGTCTCACCGGCTTTGTTTGCGCGTATTTTGCGCAGAAGACGCTGACGGCAGAGGCGTAACACCTCCTGCTTTTGCGTGTCGCTAAAGTTCTGCCAGTTAAATCGCTCGTCGCGGGTACGCATGCACCCGCGGCAATATCCGCGTTCATCCACCTGACAAATCCCCCGGCACGGGCTCTGGATGGGGAAAAACTCCAGCTGCTCTGCCACACTCACCTCCGGATAACCACTCTCACCTACAGTGAAGACGCTAAACGCGCCTCGTGCAAGGCCTATACCACAGATTTGTGGCATTAAGGTTTCACTAATCTTCCTTCTTTATACTCGGCCCATCATGACAATGACAGGTTTACCGATCGATGTGGTTAATCAAAAAGTTACAATGTAACGACATTAAATTTACTCTGGGCTGTGCACTCTTTTTTACGTTGATTAATGGGCTGTTTATCCAGCGCAGCTGGGCCATTATTGCCCCTGCGCACCTGCACGACATCCTCTTTGCCGCGTCCGTACCGCTGGTGCTGTTTTGCGGCTGGGTGATTGTCTTTAGCCTGCTGAATATCCCCTATATCCGTAAGCCGCTGCTGATCGTCTTAACGGTCGGATGCGCCGCGGCCACCTACTTTATGTACACCTACGGCGCGGTGATCGATCAGAACATGATTGTGAACGTGTTCGAAACCAACTCTCAGGAAGCGACAGCCCTGGTGACCCCGCAGATGATTCTGTGGATTGTTATCGCAGGCCTCGTTCCCTCCGTGGTGCTGGCGTTGACCCGCATTCGTACCGGGAAATGGTGGTATGCCCTGCTGACGCGCGTCGCCGCGGTGCTCGGTGCCCTGCTGGTGATTATCCTGATTGCGGCGCTGTTTTATAAAGATTACGCGTCGCTGTTTCGCAACAACAAAAGCATCGTCAAAATGGTGACCCCGGCCAACTATGTCAGCGCCGTGGTGAAGTACAGCAAAATGCGCTGGTTTGCCGGCGATCAAACGCTGGTGCGGATTGGCGAAGATGCCCATAAAGGACCGTTGATTTCCGGCCAGCAAAAGAAAACCGTTCTGGTGCTGGTCGTTGGGGAAGCCTCTCGCGCGGCGAACTACTCCCTGAATGGTTACGATCGTGAAACGAACCCGGAGCTGAAAAAGCAGGATGTGATTAACTTCCCGCAGGCCTCCTCTTGCGGCACCGAAACCGCCGTTTCCGTTCCGTGCATGTTCTCGGGCATGACGCGCAGCAAATACGATGCCGACCTGGCTCACCATCAGGAAGGCCTGCTCGATGTGCTCAAGCATGCGGGGATCAACCTGCTCTGGCGCGACAACGACGGCGGCTGTAAAGGCGCCTGCGATCGCGTGCCGCATACCGATATGACGCAGTGGAATCTGGATCAGTTCTGCAAAGACAAATCCTGTATTGATGATGTGAATTTCTACCGTCTGGACAACGTGCTGGATGGTCTGAAGCAGGACACGGTGCTGGTTATCCACCTGATGGGGAGCCACGGTCCGGCATACTATCGCCGTTACCCGGACAATTTCCGTAAATTTACCCCAACCTGCGACACCAATGAAATTCAGGATTGCGACCATCAGGCGCTGATGAATACCTATGACAACACCATCCTGTATACCGACAGCATGGTCAGCAAAACCATTGATGCGCTGAAAGCGCGCCAGGCAAGCATGAACACCGCCCTGATTTATCTCTCGGATCACGGCGAGTCACTGGGTGAAAGCGGCATTTATCTGCACGGTACGCCGTACATGCTGGCGCCGGAGCAGCAAACGCACATTCCGTTTATGTTCTGGCTGTCACCCGACTACGCGAAAAACTTTGGCATCAATGAACAGTGTTTACGCGACCACGCTGCAAAAAATGCGGTTTCCCAGGACAATTTGTTCTCGACCGTACTGGGTATGATGGACGTGAAATCAAACGTTTATCAACAGCAGCTGGATATTCTGAACGCATGTCGGCAATAAACTCGCTTGCATTAGACCGAACGGTCTATTAGAGTGCGGCCATGAGCAGAAATACTGAACACGATACCCGCGAACATCTCCTGGCAACCGGCGAGCGTCTTTGCATGCATCGCGGGTTTACCGGTATGGGGTTGAGCGAGTTATTAAAAACCGCTGAGGTACCGAAGGGGTCGTTTTATCACTACTTCCGGTCCAAAGAAGCCTTTGGCGTGGCAATGCTGGAGCGTCATTACGCGGGCTACCACCAGCGTCTGGCGACCCACTTTGCGTCGGGTGAAGGAAACTATCGGGATCGTGTTCTGAACTACTATCAGGAAACGCTGAACCAGTTCTGTCAGCAGGGCATTATCAGCGGATGCCTGACGGTCAAGCTGTCTGCCGAGGTGTGCGATCTTTCCGAAGATATGCGCTCGGCGATGGATAAGGGTGCCCGCGGCGTGATCGCCCTGCTGGCCCAGGCGCTGGAAAAAGGCCGCGACGAAAAAACGCTGGCCTTTACCGGCGACCCCTTAATGCAGTCTCAGGTGCTCTATTCCCTGTGGTTAGGGGCCAATCTGCAGGCAAAAATTTCGCGCAGTGCCTTGCCGCTGGAAAGCGCGCTGGCACATGTGCAAAACAGCATTACTGCGCCTGGCGTATAACGGGCGCTTTTTATTTACTTTATTACTAGTCGACTGGTCTACTCAGGAGTCTTTATGTCAGCTGAAAAACTGTTTACCCCATTGAAAGTGGGTGCCGTCACGGCGCCAAACCGCGTGTTCATGGCTCCGCTGACCCGTCTGCGCAGCATTGAGCCGGGTGACATCCCAACCCCGCTGATGGGCGAATACTACCGTCAACGCGCAAGCTCTGGCCTGATCATTACGGAAGCCACGCAGATCTCTGCTCAGGCGAAGGGTTACGCCGGTGCGCCGGGCCTCCATAGCCCGGAGCAGATCGCGGCATGGCAGAAAATCACCGCGGGCGTTCACGCTGAAGAGGGCCGCATTGCGGTTCAGCTGTGGCACACCGGTCGTATCTCTCACAGCAGCATCCAGCCTGGCGGTCAGGCACCGGTCTCCGCGTCGGCCCTGAGCGCCAATACCCGTACGTCCCTGCGCGATGAAAACGGTAACGCGATCCGCGTGGATACCTCTATGCCGCGCGCGCTGGAGCTGGACGAAATCCCGGGGATTGTTAACGACTTCCGTCAGGCCGTGGCCAACGCCCGTGAAGCCGGCTTTGACCTGATTGAGCTGCACTCCGCGCATGGCTATCTGCTGCACCAGTTCCTGTCACCGTCGTCAAACCATCGCACCGATCAGTACGGCGGCAGCGTCGAAAACCGCGCCCGCCTGGTGCTGGAAGTGGTGGATGCGGTATGCAAGGAGTGGAGCCCGGACCGTATCGGGATCCGCGTCTCCCCAATCGGGTCTTTCCAGAACGTCGACAACGGCCCGAACGAGGAAGCGGATGCGCTCTATCTGATTGAAGAGCTGGCCAAACGCGGTATTGCCTATCTGCACATGTCCGAGCCTGACTGGGCCGGCGGTAAGCCTTACACTGAAGCCTTCCGCCAGAAAGTGCGCGAGCGCTTCCACGGCGTGATCATCGGTGCAGGTGCTTATACGCCTGAGAAAGCCGAAGATCTGATCAATAAAGGGCTGATCGATGCCGTCGCGTTTGGCCGCGACTACATCGCCAACCCGGATCTGGTTGCTCGTCTGCAGAAAAAAGCGGCACTCAACCCGCAGCGTCCGGAAAGCTTCTACGGCGGCGGCGCGGAAGGCTACACCGACTACCCTTCTCTGTAATCTCGCCATTGTTCATTGATAGCGGCGACACTTCGCCGCTATACTAAAACATCGTTTCTGTTCAAAAAGCTTTTTTATTCCATTGGTTAATGAGGAAATTATGCGCCTACTTCACACCATGCTGCGCGTTGGCGACCTGCAACGTTCAATCGATTTCTACACTAACGTCCTGGGCATGAAGCTGCTGCGCACCAGCGAAAACCCGGAATACAAATACTCGCTGGCATTCGTGGGTTACGGCCCGGAAACGGATGAAGCGGTGATCGAGCTGACCTACAACTGGGGCGTTGACAGCTATGAGCTGGGCACGGCCTACGGCCATATCGCGCTGGAAGTGGATAACGCGGCCGACGCGTGCGAACGCATTCGCAAAAATGGCGGTAACGTCACGCGCGAAGCGGGCCCGGTAAAAGGCGGCACCACCGTGATTGCGTTTGTGGAAGATCCGGACGGTTACAAAATCGAGCTGATTGAAGCCAAAGACGCCGGTCGCGGTCTGGGCAACTGATCCCTCAGGGCGCAACGTGCGCCCGTAGTTTTACTGCATCACCCCGCAAAATTTGCCATAATGCGCTCTGCTTTTTCCCCATGTAAGAGACCCTGATGTCCGATAACGCTCAATTTAGCGGTCTGTGCGACCGTTTTCGTGGTTTTTATCCCGTTGTCATTGATGTAGAAACAGCCGGATTTAACGCTAAAACCGATGCGCTGCTCGAAATTGCCGCCATCACGCTGAAGATGGATGAACAGGGCTGGCTTACACCGGACACCACGCTGCATTTCCACGTTGAACCTTTCGAAGGGGCAAACTTACAGCCGGAAGCGCTGGCGTTTAACGGTATCGATCCGCATAACCCGTTGCGCGGTGCCGTCAGTGAATATGATGCGCTGCACGCCATTTTTAAAATGGTGCGCAAAGGCATGAAGGAGAGCAACTGCAGCCGCGCCATTATGGTGGCTCATAACGCCACCTTCGATCACAGCTTTACCATGGCCGCCGCCGAGCGGGCCGCGCTCAAGCGCAACCCCTTCCACCCGTTTGTGACCTTCGATACCGCCGCGCTGAGCGGCCTGGCGCTGGGACAAACGGTGTTATCAAAGGCCTGTATTACGGCTGGCATTCCGTTCGATGGCACGCAGGCGCACTCCGCGCTGTATGACACGGAGCGTACCGCAGAGCTGTTCTGTGAGATCGTCAACCGCTGGAAGCGTCTGGGCGGCTGGCCGCTGCCGATGGATGATGAGGCCGAGCGCCAATCGTAGGTCGGGTAAGCGCAGCGCCACCCGACAAAAAAAAAGCGACCCCATAGCAGGTCGCTTTTTTATTTCCGCAGAAAGTTACTCTGCGTCCGGCTCTTCCGTTTTGTACTTCGCCGCGGTTTCTTTGATCAGCTGCTGCAGTTCGCCGCGCTGATACATTTCAATCAGGATATCGCAGCCGCCAACCAGTTCACCGTCTACCCACAGCTGTGGGAAGGTCGGCCAGTTCGCGTACTTAGGCAGCTCAGCGCGGATGTCCGGGTTCTGCAGGATATCAACGTAAGCAAAACGCTCACCACAGGCAGACAGCGCCTGAACCGCTTGCGCGGAGAAGCCGCAGCTTGGCAGCTTTGGAGAACCTTTCATATACAGCAGAATCGGGTTTTCAGCGATCTGGCGCTGGATTTTTTCAATAGTGGTGCTCATGTCTTGCTTCCTTTAACTTCTGTTACGGCATTCGTCTGACATTGTAGCGGTTCAGACTGGCATCGGAAAATAACATTTTTGTCACGTATAGACATTCTACTCCGAGTGATGAAAAGTTGCATTGCAAATGGTGTTTACCCCTGCGTCAGTCAGGGTTTTGCTTAGGGAATGGGCAAATGTACGACAGAACGATGAATTTTTTTGCACTTGCTAACGAAACAGGATCGTAGATTGAAAAATGCTATTAACTTTCTGGCTTTTTATGGATTAGAATCGACGGGCTTTGTAAATCACACGCGGGTATTATTGATGACCTGCATTTATCAGGGGACTGCCCAGTGGCGCGGATAACTAAAATCTCGATCACGCTCTGTGCTTTACTGTTTACTTCACTCACCTTCACGCCAGTGGCAAACGCCTCTCAGCAGGCGCGGCATTCTGCTGTACAAAAAAACCATCTGGTGAAAGCCACAGAACGTAAGAAAAAAACCACCGCTAAGAACGACAAGAAAAAGACAACCACACAGACTAAAAAAACCGCTTCCAGCAAGACGAAAACCACCTCTTCCCGCACAGCCCACACCGCCAAAAGTAAAGCTTCGCAAACCGCCGCTAACCTCGTGACTGAAAAATGCATCGCGCGTAAAGGCCATAAGGCGAAATGCACCAAGGTCACCAAAATAGCGGAAGTGCATAAAGTGCGCGTCCAGAAAGCGCAAAAAACTGCAATGAACAAGCTGATGGGGCAGATTGGCAAACCTTATCACTGGGGCGGGACTTCGCCACGTACCGGTTTTGACTGCAGCGGCCTCGTCTATTACGCCTATAAAGATCTGGTCAAGTTCCGCATTCCGCGCACCGCCAACGAGATGTACCACCTGCGCGATGCTTCCCCGGTCAACCGTGGAGAGTTGGAGAACGGCGATCTGGTCTTCTTCCGCACGCAGGGCCGCGGGACGGCTGACCACGTTGGCGTCTATGTCGGCAACGGAAAATTCATCCAGTCACCGCGTAGCGGCCAGGATATTCAGATCACCTCGCTCAGTGAAGACTACTGGGTACGCCATTACGTCGGCGCGCGTCGCGTGATGACGCCGAAAACCATTCGCTAACCCCTACCCTGCCACACCCGTGGCAGGGTAAGTTCCTCTTTTGCATACCCTTTCAATTTGCTATCCTGTCCTTGTTGTCTGTGTGGTTATTGGCAACACAAAATACAATAAGGAGAGAAGCAATGTCGTTCGAATTACCTGCACTACCGTATGCAAAAGACGCCCTGGCCCCGCACATTTCTGCGGAAACCCTGGAATATCACTACGGCAAGCATCACCAGACGTACGTCACCAACCTCAACAACCTTATCAAGGGCACCGATTTTGAAGGCAAAACGCTGGAAGAAATCGTGCGCAGTTCTGAGGGTGGCGTATTCAACAACGCCGCTCAGGTGTGGAACCACACCTTCTACTGGCACTGCCTGGCGCCAAACGCCGGTGGCGAACCTGTCGGTGAACTGGCTACCGCCATCAACGCCGCCTTTGGCAGCTTCGCGGAATTCAAAGCGAAATTCACCGATGCCGCCATCAAGAACTTCGGTTCAGGCTGGACGTGGCTGGTCAAAGAGGCGGATGGCAAACTGGCTATCGTGTCTACCTCTAACGCAGGCACCCCGCTGACCACCAGCGCGAAGCCGCTGATGACCGTGGACGTATGGGAACACGCTTACTACATCGATTACCGTAACGCGCGCCCTAACTACCTGGAGCACTTCTGGGCACTGGTTAACTGGGACTTTGTGGCGAAGAACTTCACCGCGTAAGAGACACGCAGAAGGGTTCGCCCTTCTGCGTTTTTGGTTTATTCCGCAGCGCAGGCTGCTTCTGGCTGTTTACGACCCGACATCATCACCAGCAGCAGACCGAGCGCGGCAACAATCGCCCCCATCACCGGCACAAAACTGTACCCCAGCCCACCGGAAATCACGGCCCCACCGGCCGCCGCACCGAGCGCATTGCCCAGGTTGAAAGCACCAATATTGACCGAGGATGAGAGGCCCGGCGCTTCATGCGCGACGCGCATCACGCGCATCTGCAGCGGTGGCACCACCGCGAACGTTGCAGCCCCCCAGACGACCATTGCGATCGCGGCACCAAACTCGTTGCGCGCCAGCCACGGAATGGCGATCATGATAACAATCAGCAGGGTTAAGAAGCCCTTCAGCGTTCCGCTCACGGAACGGTCGGCAAATTTCCCGCCGAGATAGTTGCCAATCGAGAAGCCCACGCCAATCAGCACCAGCATCGCGGTAACGAAGAGTGGCGTTGCGTGGGTGATGTCATGCAGCACCGGTGAAATATAGGTATAGAGGGTAAACATCGCCCCTGCCCCCAGCACGGTGGTCAGCAGCGCGGAGAGCACCTGCGGGCGCATCAGCACCGCCAGCTCCTTACGCACTTCCGGACGTTCTCCGGCGCTGCCCTTTGGCAGGGAGAAGAACAAGGCCACCATCGCGACCACGCCCAGTCCAGCCGTCGCCAGGAAGGACATCCGCCAGCCAATGACCTCGCCCAGCCAGGTTGCCGCAGGAACGCCGCCGATGTTAGCGATGGTCAGGCCCATAAACATGGTGGCTACGGCGCTGGCCTGCTTGTGTTTCGGCACCACGCTTGCCGCCACAACCGACCCCAGCCCAAAGAACGCGCCGTGGTTAAGGCTGGTCAGAATACGCGAAAGCATCAACGTGGTGTAGTCCGGCGAAATGGCCGAAAGCACGTTGCCGAGGGTGAAAATCGCCATCAGGAAAATCAGCGCATTGCGGCGCGCGCGGTGTGAAAGGAGAAGCGTCATCAGCGGCGCCCCCACCATCACGCCAATGGCGTAGGCGCTGATTAACATGCCGGCCGCAGGGATCGAGACGTCCACGCCGCGGGCGATAACGGGCAGTAACCCCATCGGGGAAAATTCAGTGGTGCCAATCCCAAAAGCGCCAATCGCCAGGGCCAGCAGGGGAAAATTGATTTTCATGCGTCAACTCCGGATGCCGTGTCATGTGGTGACACAGAACAAAGAAGCGGAAAGCATGACATCAATCACAAAAAATGAGAAGTTTACAAAATGGCAAAAGATTTTTGCCTTAGGAGTAACAATCGAGGTGAGCGGGAGGGAGAAGGCTCTCCCTCCGCGTAAATCAGTGCAGCGCGGCCGTCAGACCCGCCGCGACAATCAGAGCCAGCACAACCACGGTGGTGAACAGCGAAAACTTCAGATCGGAACTCATCAATTTTTCTCCTTTTAATCCCCCCACGAAAAGTGAGCCTGCTCATTTTTGCATAATTTACGTCAAAAATCTTCCTAGATTTAGGCTGATAAACACTTTACCTCTTCCCCTTTTCATCAAGATAGGACAAAATTCCACGCTAAATTTATTAGCGTACCGGCCATTGACCCCCTCCTGACGTCCCGTGTCGTTTTCCCGGCGTGCCGCAATTCAAGATTGCGTGATAAGGGTGAGAGAAGGCAAACGTTTACCTTCAAGTTTTTCAGGAGTTTAGGATATGGTCTGGAGTGACATTTAATGGCAACAATTAAAGACGTAGCAAAACGCGCAAACGTTTCCACTACAACCGTATCACATGTAATTAACAAAACCCGCTTTGTGGCGGAAGAGACGCGCAACGCCGTCTGGGCAGCGATCAAAGAGCTGCACTATTCGCCAAGTGCGGTTGCGCGCAGCCTCAAGGTTAATCACACCAAATCCATTGGATTGCTGGCGACCAGCAGTGAAGCGGCCTATTTTGCCGAGATCATAGAAGCGGTAGAGAAGAACTGCTTCCAGAAAGGCTATACCCTGATTCTGGGCAACGCGTGGAACAGCATAGAAAAACAGCGCGCCTACCTGTCGATGATGGCGCAAAAGCGCGTCGATGGCCTGCTGGTCATGTGTTCCGAGTACCCGGAATCCGTGCTGTCGATGCTGGAAGAGTATCGCCATATCCCCATGGTGGTCATGGACTGGGGTGAAGCGCGCGCGGACTTCACCGACTCCGTTATCGACAACGCCTTCGAAGGCGGTTACATGGCGGGTCGTTACCTGATCGAACGCGGTCACCGCGAGATTGGCGTGATCCCCGGTCCGCTGGAGCGTAACACCGGCGCGGGCCGTCTGGCCGGTTTTATGAAAGCGATGGAAGAAGCGCTCATCACCGTGCCGGAAAACTGGATCGTGCAGGGCGACTTTGAGCCGGAATCAGGCTACCGCGCGATGCAGCAGATCGTTTCCCAGCAGCACCGCCCGACCGCCGTTTTCTGCGGCGGTGACATCATGGCCATGGGCGCGCTCTGCGCCGCCGATGAGCTGGGTTTGCGCGTACCGCAGGATATTTCCGTGATCGGGTATGACAACGTGCGTAACGCGCGCTTCTTCACCCCGGCGCTGACAACCATTCACCAGCCAAAAGATTCGCTGGGCGAAACGGCCTTCAATATGCTGCTGGACAGAATCGTCAACAAGCGCGAAGAGTCGCAGTCCATTGAAGTTCACCCGCGCCTGATTGAACGCCGTTCCGTTGCGGACGGTCCGTTCCGCGACTACCGTCGTTAATCCCTTGACGGGGCCAGCTACGCTGGCTCCCGTAACCATTCCCGGTTTAGGGTTTCGCTGTCCCCCAGATAATCCAGCAGCCAGGCCATGGCGGGCGAGACATCATTTTGTTGCCAGGTCAGGCAGCAGGCTGCGTCCGGGAACGGATTCTCCAGCGTCAGTTCAACCCATTCTCCGGTATCGATGCGTGGACGCGCAAAATGAGCGGGCACCATCGCGACGCACAGCCCGGCGCTGAGGCACGTCGCCGATGATTCCCAGTCAGGAGCCACCACCCGCCGCTGGTTATCCAGAAGCCAGGTGATACGCTTGGGCAATGAACGGGACGTATCCTCCAGCACCAGCGACGGCCAGTTGCGCAGCGTATCGTCGCTCAGCGGACCTTCCATCGCTGCCAGAGGATGATCGCTGGCCACCACGCATTTCCAGCTCAGCATCCCCATGTCGCGAAAGGCGTAACGTCCCCCGACCGGGATCGCCTGCGTCGCGCCAATCGCCATCTCCGCCCTGCCGTCCGCCAGCGCATCCCAGACGCCGTTGAACACCTCCTGCGAGACCCGTAGCTCGACGTCAGAGAAATGACGATAGAAATCCACGATCATCTGCCGGGTGCGTTCCGGCTTCACGATGTTATCTACCGCGATGGCGAGATGCCCCCGCCAGCCGTTGGCGATCTGCTGACACTGTTCGCGGGTGATCTGCATTTTTTTGATAACAGAACGCCCTTCTTTCAAAAACCATGCTCCGGCGGGCGTTAATTCCACGTCGCGATGCCGCCGTTCAAACAGCGGAACCGCCAGCCACTCCTCAAGCTGACGCACCGTGTAGCTGATGGCCGAAGGGACGCGGTGCAACTCCTGCGCTGCACCGCTAAAGCTGCCGTTACGCGCAACAGCATCGACCACTTCAAGAGAATAATCTGACCACATTTTCTGCCTGCAAAAAATTTGAATGCACACGCCAAATATTAGCGTTTCACAAGCCGCTTTGCACTCCCTACACTCTGCGCCAACGTACACCTGCCTCCTCAGGAGAATAAAAGAATGCAACCCAGGAAAGGATTTTTAGTCTGGCTCGGCGGCTTAAGCGTGCTGGGCTTTTTGGCCACCGACATGTACCTGCCCGCGTTTGCCGCGATGCAGGAAGACCTGCAAACCCCTGCCGCGGCCATCAGCGCCAGCCTGAGCCTGTTCCTTGCCGGTTTTGCTTTCGCCCAGCTGCTCTGGGGACCGCTCTCGGATCGCTTCGGTCGTAAACCGGTGCTGCTGCTGGGTCTGGCCATTTTTGCCGTGGGCTGCCTGGGGATGCTGTGGGTGCGCGATGCTACCTGGCTGCTGGTGCTGCGCTTCGTTCAGGCCGTGGGCGTCTGTGCTGCGGCGGTGACCTGGCAGGCGCTGGTGACCGACTCCTACCCGGCTAACCGCACAAACCGTATTTTCGCCACCATTATGCCGCTGGTGGGCCTCTCCCCTGCCCTGGCTCCGCTGCTGGGCAGCTGGATCCTCGCGCACTTTGACTGGCAGGCCATTTTTGCCACGCTGTTTGCCATCACGCTGGTGCTGATGCTGCCGGCGTTTGCCCTTAAGCCCGCGCATAAAAAAGAGGCGCATGCCGACGCGACGCCGATTACCTTCACCTCCCTGCTGAGCGCCAAAGCGTATCGCGGGAATGTCCTGATTTATGCCGCCTGTTCGGCCAGCTTCTTCGCGTGGCTCACCGGCTCGCCGTTTATTCTGCACGATATGGGCTACAGCCCGGCGGCCATCGGTCTGAGCTATGTTCCGCAGACCATCGCGTTCCTGGTGGGCGGGTACGGCTGCCGCGCGGCGCTGCAAAAATGGGAAGGTCAGCAGATGCTGCCATGGCTGCTGGTGCTGTATGCCCTGAGCGTTATCGGGACCTGGGCCGTCGGGTTTATTCCGGGCGCGGGCCTGGCTGAAATTTTGATCCCCTTCTGCGTGATGGCCGTGGCGAACGGGGCGATTTACCCTATCGTTGTGGCACAGGCGTTACGTCCGTTCCCGCAGGCGACAGGCCGCGCCGCCGCGCTGCAAAATACCCTGCAGCTGGGTCTGTGCTTCCTCGCAAGTCTGGTGGTCTCGGCGCTGATTGCCACGCCGCTGTTGACCACCACCAGCGTGATGCTGTTCACCGTAGCGCTGGCGGTATTGGGTTACCGCATGCAGGCGTCCGCGCAGCGCGAGCAGGATAACGGCGCGCAGGTGGAAACTTCGCATGCCTGATTGCGCCAGAAATCATGTTACATTTCAGTGATTAGGTTGCTAACAATTTTCTATTGAATCACCAAATTTTGAGGCCTATACTAAATTTGGTTCGATTAAATACGATAAATATTAAGTGTTAACGGGAGCCGGAGTGCTCCCGTTTTACCATGGAAGGCATTTCGGCAAGGGTTATCTCCCTTCCTCTGTTCTACGTCGGATACTAGCCTCGCGGTATTTACCGTGAGATTTCTCACAAACCAAAAAAAGCGTCTACGCTGTTTGAAGGTTCTGATCACATCAGGGTGATGGAGAAGCTATGAGTTCATCGTGTATAGAAGAAGTCAGCGTTCCGGACGACAACTGGTCCCGGATCGTCAGTGAACTGTTAGGTCGAGCAGGCATCACTATCAACGGATCTTCGCCATCCGATCCCCAGGTAAAACATCCCGACTTTTTTAAACGCGTGTTGCGGGAAGGATCGTTAGGCCTGGGAGAAAGTTATATGGACGGCTGGTGGGAGTGCGAACGTCTGGATATCTTTTTTGCCAGCGTGTTGCGCGCCGGTCTGGAAAATCAACTCCCCCGCAATCTGAAAGACACCCTGCGTGTCGCCTCTGCCCGACTGTTTAACTTGCAAAGTAAAAAACGCGCCTGGATCGTCGGCAAAGAACATTACGATCTCGGCAACGACCTGTTCAGCCGCATGCTGGACCCTTTCATGCAATATTCCTGCGCCTACTGGAAAGACGCGTCGACGCTTGAGGAAGCACAGCAGGCCAAGCTGCGCCTGATCAGCGAGAAGCTGCAGCTACAGCCCGGCATGCGCGTGCTGGATATCGGCTGCGGCTGGGGCGGGCTGGCGTATTTTATGGCGAAGCACTACGGCGTCAGCGTGGTCGGCGTGACGATCTCAGCGGAACAGCAAAAAATGGCGCGGGAGCGCTGTCAGGGTCTTGATGTGGATATCCGGCTGCAGGACTACCGTGACCTGAACGAGCAGTTCGACCGGATCGTTTCCGTCGGCATGTTCGAGCACGTGGGGCCAAAAAACTACGACACCTACTTTGAGGTGGTGGATCGTAATTTGAAACCGGACGGCCTCTTCCTGCTGCACACCATCGGCTCTAAGCGGACCGATAACAACGTTGACCCGTGGATCAATAAATACATCTTTCCGAATGGTTGTTTACCGTCCGTTCGCCAGATTGCCAATGCCAGTGAATCCCATTTCGTGATGGAAGACTGGCATAACTTTGGCGCGGACTACGACACCACCTTAATGGCGTGGCATGAACGTTTCCAGAAAGCCTGGCCCGAGATTGCGGACAACTATTCAGAACGATTTAAACGGATGTTTAGCTATTATCTGAATGCCTGCGCGGGGGCGTTTCGCGCACGGGATATTCAGCTCTGGCAGGTGGTATTCAGCCGGGGGATTGAACACGGACTGCGTGTCGCACGCTAAAAAAATAACCCCGGATAACCGGGGTTATTTTTTATTCATCTTCTGCGGTCTTTATTATTGCGGCTTCTTTTGCTGCAAGCACGCGCTCCACCGTATCAACCACGGCCTGGGTTTGCGGATCGATTTCGATATTCACGCGATGCCCCAATTTTTTCGCGCCCAGCGTGGTGCGCTGCAGCGTTTCAGGAATTAAATGCACGCAAAAACGCGTTGGCGTCACTTCTCCCACCGTCAGGCTAATCCCGTCAATGCCAATAAATCCTTTATAGAGGATGTATTTCATTAATGACGGGTCCTGCATTTTAAACCAGATTTGACGGTTATTTTCCGAGGTCACGATTTTCGCCACTTCGGCAGTGGTCATGATGTGCCCGGACATCAAATGGCCGCCAATCTCATCGCTGAACTTCGCCGCGCGCTCAACGTTGACGGTATCGCCTACCACCAGCTCGCCCAGGTTAGTGATCCGCAGCGTCTCTTTCATTAAATCAAAGCTAATCTGGTTGCCGTTAATTTCGGTCACGGTCAGGCAGCAGCCGTTATGGGCAATCGAGGCACCGGTTTCGACGCCCTCAAGCATATATTCCGGCAGCTCAACAACATGAGTACGGAAATTAGGTTTTTCATCAATGGACACCACTTTGGCAGTGCCCTGCACAATACCAGTAAACATGCTTACAACTCCTGTTTTTTCCGAACGGTGATGACACCGTTTAATCCCTCCACAATAACAGTTGGAAAAACAGGTTGCCAGCGGAGCGCATTTTCTGGCGATTTTTTCACTAGATAAATAGCTAAAGCCCGCTACAATAGCTGGCACCCCCCTGCATTTTCTTCTTGCTGCCCGTTTCGGCGGCTTTTTTAGTCTCTCAAATAACTACAAAATAAAGGTGTTCACGTGCAGAAGTACATGAATGAAGCGCGCCAGTTATTGGCACTGGCTATACCCGTGATCGTCGCGCAGGTGGCCCAGACCGCAATGGGATTTGTGGATACGGTAATGGCAGGTGGCTACAGCGCCACCGACATGGCGGCCGTGGCTATCGGCACGTCAATCTGGCTTCCGGCCATCCTCTTCGGTCACGGTCTGCTGCTCGCGCTCACGCCTGTTATCGCTCAGCTCAATGGCTCGGGGCGCCGCGAGCGCATTGCCCATCAGGTCCGCCAGGGTTTCTGGCTGGCCGGGTTTGTCTCTGTGCTGATCATGGTCGTGCTCTGGAACGCGGGCCATATCATTCGCGCTATGCATAACATTGACCCGGCCCTGGCGGACAAAGCCGTGGGCTATCTGCGCGCCCTGCTCTGGGGGGCGCCTGGATATCTCTTCTTCCAGGTGGCGCGTAACCAGTGTGAAGGTCTGGCGAAAACCAAGCCCGGCATGGTGATGGGCTTTATCGGGCTGCTGGTCAACATCCCGGTTAACTATGTCTTTATTTACGGTCATTTCGGGATGCCGGAGCTGGGCGGCGTCGGCTGCGGCGTGGCGACGGCCGCCGTTTACTGGGTCATGTTCTTCTCAATGCTTACCTTCGTGAAGCGCGCCCGCTCCATGCGTGATATTCGTAACGAGAACAGATTCAGCACGCCGGACTGGAACATCATGACGCGCCTGGTGCAGTTAGGGTTGCCGATTGCCCTTGCGCTGTTCTTTGAGGTGACCCTGTTTGCCGTGGTCGCCCTGCTGGTCTCCCCGCTGGGCATTGTGAACGTCGCCGGGCATCAGATTGCGCTCAACTTCAGCTCCCTGATGTTTGTCCTGCCGATGTCGCTGGCCGCAGCAGTGACGATTCGCGTGGGCTTCCGCCTGGGGCAAGGCTCGACGCTCGATGCGCAAACCGCCGCGCGCACCGGACTGGGCGTCGGCGTCTGCATGGCCATTTGCACGGCGTTTTTTACCGTGGCGCTGCGCGAGCAGATTGCCTTGCTCTACAACGACAATCCGGAAGTCGTCGCGCTGGCCTCGCACCTGATGCTGCTGGCCGCGATTTACCAGATTTCGGACTCCATCCAGGTGATTGGCAGCGGGGTGCTGCGCGGCTATAAAGACACGCGTTCCATTTTCTTTATCACCTTCATCGCCTACTGGGTGCTGGGTCTGCCGTGTGGGTATATTCTGGCCCTGACCGACCTGGTGGTTGACCGCATGGGACCGGCGGGGTTCTGGATGGGCTTTATCATCGGCCTGACGTCGGCGGCAATTATGATGATGTTGCGCATGCGCTTCCTGCAGCGCCAGCCATCAACGATCATTTTGCAACGCGCTGCACGTTAAATACGCAGTAGCCGCCCCCCGGCGGCTACTTTCTCTTCACTTTGCGCGGTAATACAGCAATCGCGTGAAATCAGAGAGAAAATTGCATTTTCCCTCTTGCCACCTCGGTGCTGTGCCGCTAATATTCGTCCCCGTTGTCACCGACAACACGTTGCGTTCATAGCTCAGTTGGTTAGAGCACCACCTTGACATGGTGGGGGTCGTTGGTTCGAGTCCAATTGAACGCACCATTCTGCGTCCGTAGCTCAGTTGGTTAGAGCACCACCTTGACATGGTGGGGGTCGGTGGTTCGAGTCCACTCGGACGCACCATTTCAGTCCTGAAATGGTGCAAATTCTCCTCAGTTACCCTGAATTTTCTTAATCCCTTATTTTCATCATTATTCTCCTGCTACGCTTTTCCTATGGAAAGAAACACAGGAAACGTGTTGATGAAGAAGATCGCGATTATCGGCTCTGGCCCCACGGGAATTTACACCTTTTATCATCTGCTTAATAACAATACCCCACTCTCCGTTTCCGTCTTTGAACAGGCCGATGAAGCTGGCGTGGGCATGCCCTATAACGATGACGATAATTCCCGGCTGATGCTGGCGAACATTGCGAGCATTGAAATCCCGCCCATTTTTATGACCTACCTCGACTGGCTTAAGGAGCAAAGCGACGACCATCTGGCGCGCTTTAAAGTTGATAAAGCCAGCCTGCACGATCGGCAGTTCCTGCCCAGGCTCCTGTTGGGAGAGTATTTTCGCGACAGCTTTCGTTCAATCGTAAAAGAGGCGAAAAAGCTGGGCTTCCAGGTTGAGGTCCATGAATCTGCGAAGGTCACCGACATCAACCCTTCGACAACCGGCGTGACGATTTCGGTCAATGACCGCACCTTAGCGGATAAATTCGACCTGGCGGTTATTGCCACCGGCCACGTCTGGCCAGAGGAGGATGAAGCCACGCGCACGTTCTTCCCAAGCCCGTGGTCCGGCCTGATGGACGCCCGCATTCCCCCTTGCCGCGTGGGCATTATGGGCACCTCATTGAGCGGTCTGGACGCGGCTATGGCGGTGGTGATGCAGCACGGCGAGTTTCGTGACGGTAAATTCATCCTCGACAGCGGCAGCGAAGGGTTACACATTACGCTGATGTCACGGACGGGCATTCTCCCGGAAGCCGATTTTTACTGCCCCATCCCTTATGAACCGCTGTCGGTATTGACCGAATTCGTAGTGGAAAGCGAGATAGCCAAAGGACCGGATGGCCTGCTTGACCGAGTCTTTGCCCTGATGGTGAAAGAGCTTGAACTCGCCGACCCGGCGTGGTGCGAGAAAATGTCTCTGCGTACGCTTAATGCGGACACCATTCGTGAGGCCTGGTTTGAGGATCGTAAGCGCCACGGGCCCTTTACCTGGGCGGAAGAGAATCTCAACGAGGTTGAACGCAATAAACGCGAACGGCGCACCGTGGCCTGGCGCTATACCGTCCTTCGACTGCATGAGGTGGTTCAGGAGATTGTGCCCCACCTCAACGAAGAGGACAGAAAACGCTTTAAGCAGGGCCTGGCTCGCGTGTTTATCGACAATTATGCTGCCATCCCGCCGCAGTCTATTCGCAGGCTGCTTGCGCTTCGCGAGGCCGGCATCATTAGCGTGGCGGCGCTCGGCGATGATTACACGCTTGATGCCGGCAGCAATCGGACAGTCATCACCACACAAGAGACCGTTTATCGTTTCGACGTCTTTATTGATGCGCGCGGGCAAAAGCCGCTTAAAACAAACGATCTGCCTTTCCCATCGCTGCGCAGACAGCTTGAGGAGACGGGCGATGAGATCCCCGACATCGGCGAGGATTACACGTTACAAGCGCCAGAAACGGTTCGTGGGCGCATCGCCTTCGGCGCAATACCGTGGCTGATGCACGATCGTCCCTTCGTTCAGGGGCTGGCAGAGTGTGCGGAGATTGCAGAAGCGATGGCGAAGGCGGCTGAAAAACCGGCCTCAGGTATACGGCGTCGGTTACCGTACATGGAGAACTGACAGGGCTTCCATGCCCTGCAACGCGAGATTATTCGAAGAACACTTCCGGGTTTTCAGACAGCGAGACGAAGCTTTTCGTCGCTTTATCCAGGGCGAGAATTTTGCCGCTTTCAATGTCGTATACCCAGCCGTGCAGGCGAAGCGAGTTATTACGCAGGCCCACCGCGACGGACGGGTGGGTCTTGATGTTGCTGAGCTGCGCAAAGACGTTTTCCTGCACCATCGCATTCACTTTATCGATCGGCTTATCCCAGCTTTTTTTCTCTACCACGGCTTTTGCCGCGTCGGAATAGCGCAGCCAGTGCGATACAGCAGGCATCGGCTCCAGGTTCGCGTTATCGGCAATCGCCTTCATCGCGCCGCAGTTGGAGTGGCCGCAGATCACGATGTCGGTCACGCCCAGCGCCACTACCGCGTACTCGATAGTTGCAGAGACGCCGCCTGGCTCCGGCCCGAACGGTGGAACAATGTTGCCAGCATTACGAATAACAAAGAGTTGTCCCGGCTCTTGCTGGGTGACCAGTTCAGGGACCAGACGGCTGTCGGAGCAGGAGATAAACAGCGCTTTGGGATTCTGGCTGGACGCTAAACTGCGAAAGAGCTCTTTACGTTGCGGGAAAATCTCTTTTTGAAAGCTGAGAAAACCTTCAATGATATGTTGCATAGCAATTTCTCTTTTATCTGTTTTCGTTTAGGCATGATCGAGATCACACTCGCAAAGTTTACCCACCGTGCTTCACTTGAGACAAGCAATATATTTCTGGCCCGACCGCTGCACGATGTCATCGGCGTTTGCCGGAATGTTCTGCCCTTCGAACGCGCCGTAAAGACGGGCGAACGATTTTCCCGCCAGGCGCCGGGTAACGTCCTCAACCGTACGGGCAGGCAGCGGAAGCATATTCGGGTAGCTCCACATGAACGACACGGCCTCTTTCCCTGGGGTCACCTGCAAAATATCTCCCGCCAGTAAAACGCCCTCGCCCTCCTGCCAGTGCAGTACCGTTCCGCCCGCAAAATGCCCGCCGAGACGCAGCAGCGTAACCGACGGGACTATCTCCAGCGCATCGCCATCCCAGAAATGAATCGCCGGGCTGTCGCGCATCACCCATTCGCTATCGCTCACGTGCAGATAGACCGGCGCGTCGAAAGCCGCGGCCCACTCCTGCATCGTGGTGTAATAGTGCGGATGAGAAATCGCAATCGCGCGAAGGCCGCCGAGTGCGGCGATCAGCGTTTGGGTTGCAGGATCAAGGTTGGCGATGCAGTCCCAGAGAATGTTACCGTGGGGGGTACGCAGGAGGAGTGCCCGCTGGTTAATGGCAAAAGCGGGTACCGTCTTGATACTGAATAAGTGCGGCTCCAGCTGCTGCCATTTGTTGGCGTGTGTTGCCGTTACCGTCGCGTAATCGATCCACGCCTGGCCGCTGGCCGGGACATACTGACGTTCATCCTCGCAAATGGCACATCTCTCCGGCGTTCCCTCATAAGAAGTACCGCAGGTTCTACAGAGTGTAATCATGAGCGCTCCTCAGTGATAAAGCACTGAGTATGGCAGGGATTATCCTTATGTGCTGCGAGGTACATTGCTGGCGTTTTTTACCCTATACTGTGCCAGTATCAAAAACCGAACAGAGCAGGTGCAAGATGGAAATTGATCTCGATAACTTAGTTTTTAACGGTCTGGATGAAGCGGAAGAGCGTAACGCAGAACGTCTGGACGATGCGGATAAAAAAGCGCAGGCGATTATTGCCGACGACGACTGCGGCGACGCCTGCAAGATCTGATAAAAAAGCACCGGAAAACCGGTGCTTTTTTCATTGCGGGGAAGATTACAGCTCAGGCGTCTTTTTAAACCCCGTTAGCATCAGAACCAGGCTTTCTGATGAAGACGCCGGTTCGAACTGGTAATGATTCCCCTGGCGGTCACCGCCGATATACCACGAGATTTCGGTTTTTCCTTCCGCCAGCGCCTTGCGCACGGCTTTGTCCACGTTCACCATCCGGTATTCACGAGAATGGTTCAGATAGAGCACTGCGTCGGAGCGATAGTTACAGGCCGGACGCGAGGCCCATCTTACGGTAGCAGGATCCCAGTCATTGCTGGCCGGATAGAAGAAAATCTGATCGGCACCGTTAGTTTCCACTTTGCCGCCATAAATCCGCACGCGGTATGTAAACTGCGAAGGATCCTGCCCGGCAGGCAGAGGGGGAATGTGGAACTTCACCAGCGACAGCGTTTCGCTGTTTTTCGTGCGTCCCCCGTTCTGCCAGTTATCCTGCACCAGTAAAACCTGCGGTTCGGGCTGGGAGAGGTCTGGCTCCAGGCTGCTGAGCCAGACGTTGGCCTTCGCTCTGGAATAACCATACGGGACGGTGGTGCCACAATCTAACCCGCGGTTCATGCACAGGTCCGTCATAAAGCGCGCGGCGTCTTCCGTCCAGCCGTTCATAAAATCTGCATGCGCCGTATACAGGCTACCCCACCGCTCTTCTCGCTCATCGCCGTGCATGATGGGGTCCATGGAGAGCTGCACTTTGCTGGTATCAAGCGAGCTAATCGTCGGGAGTACGTAAGCAATGTTCATGTTCACGGTGGGAATTTTCACCGGGAAGGTGGACGGGCACTGCCCCTTGACGTCGTAGGTGGCGTTAATCAGACCATGGGCAGGCTTCAGGTTCACTCCATCCCAGCAGTTAGGAAACTGAATGCCGATATTAAACTGCACGGCATCGTTCGCCTTGCGCAAGCCGCAGACCTCACCGGTTTTGGTGGTGTAACCCTTGCCGTTGGCACATAAAAAGGTGATATGTGGATTCGGCGCACTACCGTGATGGTCGCCCGCCAGCAGCGACAGCCCCGCCGGGAAAGGGTGTAGCGGCCAGGCGTCCACGTTCGATGCCTGATAATAGGTTTTTTGATACGCCGGTTTGACGACCGTGCCGTCAGGCAGGCGAAGCGAAGGTGCCCAGTAGGCAGAGCTGTCGGCTTTGTTATCGCAGGTGGTCTTTTCATCCCGGCGCAGGGATTCACGGCTGGAGTCAGCATCCGTTTGCACGTTGCCGAAGAAGTCGTGCAGCATGGCCTCGTTGGGCATGCCGTACATCATAATGGCGTCATCGCCAAGGGTATGGGAATAGCCGCAAACAACATGCGCCTGCGGTGCGGCGTGTGCCGCATGAATTGTGAAAAGTAGCGCAGGGACAGAAAGCGCGCGTGTTAACGTGGTCCGTTTCATCATTTTCTCCATGACTGAAAGGACACATTGGTAACAAAAGCGGGCTAATTAACCGAATGATTCAGAGCGTACTTTTCCGCCTTTTGAGGCTTTACAGACGTCACGCACACCTCATTCCAGTACGTTTCGCGCGTGCGGCGCAGTTCAGCGTGGCGTTTTATCATGGAACCACTCCGGGTCAATGTTGGCAACGTCTACGCCATACAGGCTGGCGACAGGCAGTATCGACTCAAGAACACGTTGCGCGCTGTTCTCCGCATTCGCTGGTCGGGTCGCAAAAAACCGCCGTAACGTGCTGATCCATTTTTTCATCGTTTTACCCTCTCTCGCCGTATCTGCCTTCAGTTAAGCACCCCACTCCCGTGCAGGGGAAATACCAAAATCCACTGTCGATGTGCAGGATCTGCAAATAGCGCCCCGTCCTTTTCACGCTTCATTAACACCTTGTTCACTAATGCTTTTTTGCTCATAGCAAAGAACGATTTCTTATTTGGCGATAGCTTTCCCTTATGGGAGCGTAACGGGGTAAAACAAAAACAACGGGATGGCGTATGACTATGGCAGCAAAAATGAAAGGGTTTAAAAAACGGACGCTGGTTCTGGGCGTAGTGGCAGCCTGGGGCCTGTTTTCAGCGCAGGCGCAGGCCGATCAGCTGGCGGATATCAAGGCAGCAGGGGTGGTGAAAGTCGCCACGTTTGATGCCAACCCGCCGTTTGGCTCGATTGATGCCAAAACGCATGAGATCGTGGGTTACGACGTGGACTTCGCCAAAGCGCTGGCAACATCGCTCGGCGTGAAGCTTGAGCTGGTTGCCACCAATCCGGCCGACCGCATTCCGCTGCTGCAGTCCGGCAAAGCCGACCTGATCGTGGCGGATATTACTATCACCCCAGAACGCGCACAGGTCATTGATTTCACGACGCCTTACTTCGTTACCGGCCAGCAGTTCCTCGTTCCGGCGAAATCTCCGGACAAGCTCGATGACTACAGCCGGGCGCGCATTGGCGCGGTCAAAGGCACGACGGGCGAGCAGGCGCTGCACCAGCGCTTCCCGCAGTCCCGCGTCCTCTCTTATGACGATATTCCGCTGGCGCTGACCGCGCTGCGCAACGGCAACGTACAGGCCATCACTCAGGATAGCACCATTCTGGCCGGTCTACTGGCGCAGGCGCCGGATAAAGCCAACTTCAAAATCCTGCCCGACCTGCTGAGCAAAGAAGAGATTGGCGTCGGGGTGAAAAAAGGTGAAACGGCGCTGCTGAAAGCCGTCAACGATGAGCTGGTCAATCTCGAGAAGAACGGCCAGGCGGCAAAAATCTACGACGTCTGGTTTGGTCCAGGCACCCCAGCCCCACAGCCTCGCGCCTTTAAAATAGAAGCTAAGTAATATGCTCTCAGGTTTATTTTCACACTCCGCGGCCGGTGCCGCGGATTTTTCACATCTGGAACAGGCCAGCGTCGAGTTTCGCCACGTGGACAAACGCTACGGTGACCATCAGGTTTTAAACGACATTAACCTCACTATTACGCCCGGTGAAGTGGTGGCCATCCTCGGCCCGTCGGGTTCCGGTAAATCCACCCTGATTCGTCTTATCAACCAGCTTGAACCCCTGAGCGGCGGAGAGATCCTGGTCGACAACAAGCCTACCGGCAGGCTCTCCGGTAGCGGGCTGCGCCAGCTGCGAAGCCGCGTGGGGTTTGTGTTTCAGCAGTTCAATCTTTATGCCCACCTCACCGCCAGCCAGAACATCACCCTGGCGCTTGAGCACGTCCACGGCTGGAAGCCGCTCCCCGCTCAGGAGCGCGCGCTGGCCCTGCTGGAGAAAGTCGGGATGCTGGAAAAAGCCCACCACTACCCGGCTGAGCTTTCCGGTGGACAGCAGCAGCGGGTGGCGATTGCCCGCGCCCTGGCCTCGTCACCGCAAATCATTCTCTTTGACGAGCCGACGTCGGCACTCGATCCCGAGATGATTGGTGAGGTGCTGTTTGTGATGAAAGCCCTCGCCCACAGCGGGATCACGATGATCGTGGTGACCCACGAGATGCAGTTTGCCCGGGAAATCGCCGACCGGATTGTCTTTATCGACGGCGGGCACATTCTGGAAACCGCGCCGCCGGCACAGTTTTTCAGCCAGCCAGCGCATCCGCGCGCGCAGCGCTTCCTGCAAAAGGTGCTGGACCCGCTGCATCAGGAGCATCTGTAATGCCCGCGCTCGACTGGCAGGGGGTGCTGACCGGACAGCCTCTGCAGTGGATACTTTCCGGATTTCTCACCACCTTGTGGGTAACGCTGGCGGGGATCGCACTGGCCAGCCTGCTCGCACTGCTCTTTATGCTCCTGCGCCTGTCCGGTGGACGCGTCGGGAAAGCGATCGTCAGCGGCTGGGTATCGCTGTTTCGCAATACCCCGCTGCTGGTGCAGCTGCTGTTCTGGTATTTTGCCGCCTGGAACGGCCTGCCGCAGGCGTTTCGCGACGCGGTCAACGCCGATCACAGCTGGTCCATTCTGCCCGGCGACGTCTGGTGGTTTACGCCCGAATTTTTATGTTCTGCCTGGGGGCTGGGCGTATTTACCTCGGCGTTTTTAATCGAAGAAGTGGAATCAGGCTTGCGGTCTGTGCCAGCCGGGCAACGGGAGGCGGCGCTCGCCCAGGGTTTCTCCACGTGGCGATTGTTTCGCTACATCCTGCTGCCGCAGGGGCTGGCTAACGCCTGGCAGCCCGTTGTGGGCCAGTATCTCAACCTGATGAAGCTCTCCTCGCTCGCCAGCGGGATTGGCTTCGCCGAACTCACCTACCAGGTCAGGCAGATCGAAAGCTATAACGCGCACGCGCTGGAGGCATTTACCCTCGGTACCGCACTCTATCTCCTGACCGGTCTGGTCATGGGAATGGTGCTGGTTCGCCTTGGGCCGCAGGCGAAACGTAAACGTCCGATCGTCGCTACCGCAGGGAGTGAAAAACATGATTGCCGGACTTAATGTCATCACCGATAACCTCGATTATCTGCTGTGGGGACGCGCGGCAGCCGGTGAACCGGGGGGCGTGTTGCTCTCGCTGATGATGGCGACTGGAGCAGCCGTTATCGCCCTGCCCGCGGGGATTGCGCTCGCGTGCCTGGCCTGGCGCTTTACCGGGCTCGTGCGCAAAGCCCTCTTTTTATGGGCAGAGCTGATTCGCGGGATCCCGCTCATCTTCGTGATTTTCTGGATGTGGTATCTCCTGCCGCTCATCACCGGGGGCGATCTGCCGGGAGCGCTGACCGTCACGCTGGCGCTGGCCTGGTTTACGGCGGCCACCGTGATGCACTCGGTGCTGGCCGGGCTGAGCGCGCTGCCGACCGGGCAGTTCGAAGCCGCGCTGTCACAGGGATTCAGCACGCAGCAAACCCTGTGGCGCGTGCTGCTGCCGCAGGCGCTGAGGAATATTCTGCCGTCGCTGGTGGGGATTTTTATCAGCCTGCTGAAGGATACGTCGCTGGCGTTTATCGTGAACGTCCCGGAGCTGACCACGGTGGCGGGACAGGTCAACAACCGGGTGCAAATCTACCCGGCGGCCATATTTATCTTTACGGGCGTGGTCTATTACCTGCTCTGCTGCTCGCTCGAGCAGCTTGCGAAACGCTGGCGCCTTACCCGGCCAGCGCTTTAACCACCGTTTCCATTGCCTCGGTTGTCAATGCACTGCGTTTCACGCGCTGGTTCGCCAGCGCGGTACGCAGTACCCCGGCAATGACAATATGCTTTGGCTCCTGCCCTAAATCACGCATCTCAAGCACCACCTTTCCGACCACCCGGCACATCTCCTGGTACAGCGCTTCATCTTTGGTCACGTTACCCATCGTCATCACTCCATTGCCTGTTAAACGTTGAGCTTAAATGATTCTCCTGCCGGATACAAAAAAGAAGCCCGGCGAGAGACTCGCCGGGCTTCATCTGTAAAATCAGTCAATTAGTTGTTTACTGGAATGACCGCGCCTTTGTACTTGGTGCGGATCCAGTCCTGAATCTCTTTCGAGTGCAGCACGTTCACCAGCGCGACGATATCTTTCTTCTTCTCGTCACCGCGATGCACGGTAATGATGTTAGCGTACGGGTTGTTTTCACCGCTCTCAACCGCAATCGGGTCATGAACAGGATCCAGACCCGCGTCAATCGCGTAGTTGGCGTTAATCACCACCGCGTCGCCTTCGTTATTGTTGTACATCTGCGGCAGCAGAGACGCTTCCACGTTAGGCGTAAACTTCAGTTTTTTCGGGTTTTCGACGATGTCGCTGATGCGCGCGGTCACTTTATCGATGCCCGGCTTCAGCTTGATCACGCCCTCTTTCTCGAAGATGGAGAGAATACGCCCCTCTTCAGAAACCGCATCACGCATGATGATTTTGCCGCCTTCCGGCAGGTCTTTCAGCGACTTGTATTTTTTGGAGTAGATGCCGATTGGTTCAATGTGGATCGCGCCCGCACTGACAAAATCGTAGTCCTTATCGCCCGCATGATCTTTCAGCACGCTGTTCAGGTAAGGAATGTGCTGGAAATAGTTCGCGTCGATGTCATGACCCGCCAGCGCGGTGTTCGGCAGAATGTAGTCCTGGAACGGTTTAATCTCCAGGTCGATACCCTGCTTTGCCAGAATCGGCTTTGCCTGCTCCAGAATTTCCGCATGCGGCGTGTTGGACGCGCCCACGGTCAGGGTGTCGGCCCAGGAGGCGAAGCTCAGGGCGCTCAGGGTTGCAGCGGCGATCAGTGTCAGTGTCTTTTTCATGATGTGGTTCCTGTGTGTTGTTGTTACCCTAAATAGTTCGAGTCACAGGAAGGCGGCAAGTGAGTGAATCCCCAGGAGCTTACATACAGTAAGTGACTGGGGTGAACGAATGCAGCCAACGCGCCTGAGGCTCGAAATATGACGGGTATTAGCGTTTATCTAACAGTGAAGTAATGACATCGCCGCAGAACTGGATAATGAAAACGATGATCAGAATGGTCACCGTTGCCACCAGCGTGACGTCACCATGGTTGCGCTGGAATCCTTCCAGATAAGCCAGATTTCCCAAACCACCGGCGCCAATCACCCCCGCCATCGCGCTGTAGCTCACCAGCGCAATCAGCGTCACCGTAATACCCGAGACCAGTGCGGGTGATGATTCCGGCAGTAAAACCCGAAACACGAGCGTGCTCAGTCGTGCGCCCATCGAGCGTGTGGCTTCGATGACGCCTTTATCCACTTCACGCAGGGCGATCTCCACCAGGCGTGCGTAGAACGGTGCGGCACCCACAATCAGGGCCGGCAGCGCCGCGTTGGCGCCAAGAATGGTGCCGACAACGGTCTTGGTGAACGGGATCAGCAGCACAATCAAAATGATGAACGGAATCGAGCGGAACACGTTCACCACAATCGAAATAACGCTATATACCGTGCGGTTGTGGAACAATCCGCCGCGCGCGGTTAAAAACAGCGCCAGACCCAGCACGATGCCCAGGACGAAAGTTGCCACGCCGGACAGCGCGGTCATGTACAGCGTCTCCAGCGTCGCCGCCCAGAGCTGATCCCACTTGAGATGCGGAAAGAGATTCTCAGCCATGTTTAATCACCTCGCCTTCAATATCGCTGTGCTGCAGGTCGGCGAGGATATTGTTCAGTTGTTCATCAGATGCCACGACGTGCACCCAGAGTTGACCAAACACGCCGTGAGCGGTTTGGGTCATTTTTCCGTGCAGGATGTTAAACGGCAGGCCGTAGCGCAGCGTCAGTTCGCCCACAATCGGTTTGTGCGTGCTGTGCCCGGTAAAGGTCAGCCTGATAACCGTGCCTTCCAGATCGTTTGCCAGTTCGGTATTGAACGTTTCTTCTTCAGCGTACTGGCTCACCTGACGGACAAACTGCTGCGTAATCGGCTGCTGCGGATGGGTAAAGACGCTCAGCACGTCGCCCTCTTCCACCACCTTACCGTTCTCCATCACCGCCACGCGGTCGCAGATTTTGCGCACCACGTGCATCTCGTGCGTGATCAGCACGATGGTCAGCCTGAAACGACGGTTAATATCCAGCAGCAGATCGAGGATCTGATCGGTGGTCTGCGGGTCAAGCGCGGAGGTGGCTTCATCGCAGAGCAGCACATCCGGGCGATTAGCCAGCGCACGCGCAATGCCCACGCGCTGCTTTTGCCCACCGCTCAGCTGTGACGGATAAGCATGCTCGCGACCTTTCAGGCCAACGAGTTCAATAAGCTCGGCCACGCGGGCCTTAATGTCGGCTTTCGGTACGCCGGCAATTTGCATCGAGAACGCAATATTCTCGCTGACCGTGCGCGACCACAGCAGGTTGAAGTGCTGAAACACCATGCTGATCTTGAGACGCGCCTGGCGCAGGGCTTCACCTTTTGCGGCAGAAATGTTCTGCCCGTTGATGGTTACGCTGCCGCTGCTCGGTTTTTCCAGACCATTCAGCAAGCGAATAAGCGTACTTTTACCTGCGCCGCTGTAACCGATGATCCCGTATATTTGTCCCTGTGCTATCGTCAAATTGACATTATCAACGGCCGTGAGCGCCACCTTTCCGTTGTCAAAAACCTTCGAAATATTGCTCAGTACAATCATTCTTATTCGTTATCCGTGCCGCCCGCGGCGGTTTAGCAGTATGGATGTCCAAACGATAGTAAACAGGCGTTATCAGCTTTTAAATGAACAAAAAAGAATGTGTTATAACTTTGGGGAATAAATAGCGGATTTACCGGGTGGGAAGCATTTAGATGAATTTCAGCAATGATTATCTGCCTGATGTATATCTGCTGGCTGACACCCTGCAAAAACGCTCATTTTTGCAGCATTTTATGCGGATATAGCCATCCTCACATCCAGACAACTTTACGTCTTGCTGTCCTGACATCCAAAAACATCATTTTTATTCCTTTTTGTTCTAAAAAGCAGTGAATGGTTCTTTCTTGAGAAAATTTCACCGCCCTATCATCCCGTCATGACATCCAGAAAGGAAAACATCATGACGATTTATCACTCCGTCACCGAACTGATTGGTCGTACCCCGCTGATCCAGCTGCATAAGCTTGATACCGGTCCCTGCTCGCTCTTTCTGAAGCTGGAAAACCAAAATCCGGGCGGGTCGATTAAGGATCGCGTTGCGCTGTCGATGATTAACGAAGCGGAACGTACCGGCCAGCTGCAGCCTGGCGGCACGATAATTGAAGCCACGGCGGGCAATACCGGTCTCGGCCTGGCCCTGATTGCCGCCCAGAAAGGCTACTCGCTAATCCTGGTGGTGCCGGACAAAATGAGCCGCGAGAAGATTTTCCACCTGCGCGCGCTGGGTGCCCAGGTGGTGCTGACCCGCTCCGACGTCAACAAAGGCCATCCTGCCTATTACCAGGATTACGCCCAGCGTCTGGCGAACGAACTGCCGGGCGCGTTTTACATCGACCAGTTCAACAACGAAGCCAACCCGCTGGCGCACCGCACCACCACGGCGCCTGAGCTGTATGAACAGCTTGACGGCAGGATCGACGCCATCGTCGTGGGTGTCGGCTCAGGCGGCACGCTGGGCGGCCTGCAGGCGTGGTTCGCCGAGCACTCTCCGCACACGGAATTTGTCCTGGCTGACCCGGCCGGAGCCGTTCTCGCCGACCAGGTGGAAACCGGACGCTACCACGACGCGGGCTCCTGGCTGGTTGAGGGAATTGGCGAAGACTTTATTCCTCCGCTGGCCCACATTGAAGGGGTGAATCGCGCCTGGCGCATCACCGACCGCGAAGCGTTCACCACCGCGCGCGAGCTGCTGAAAACGGAGGGCATTCTGGCGGGCTCCTCCAGCGGCACGCTGCTGGCGGCCGCGCTGAAGTATTGCCAGGCGCAGAGCACACCGAAGCGCGTGGTGACCTTCGCCTGCGACAGCGGCAATAAATATCTCTCGAAGATGTTCAACGACGACTGGATGCGACAGCAGGGGCTGATCACGCGTCCTCAGGCCGGCGATCTCTCCGACTACATCGCCCTGCGCCACGACGAAGGTGCCACCGTCACCGCGGCCCCGGACGACACGCTTTCCACCGTCCTGGCGCGCATGCGTCTGTATGACATCTCCCAGCTGCCGGTGCTGGAGGACGGCAAGGTGGTGGGCATTATCGACGAGTGGGATCTCCTGCGGCATATCGGCGGCGACGGCGATCGCTTCGCGCTGCCGGTGACGGCAGCCATGACGCGTCAGGTCGAGTTCCTTGACAAGCACGCGCCGGAAAGCGCCCTGCACGCCATCTTCGACCGCGGCCTTGTGGCCGTCATTAATGACAACGACCATTTTCTCGGTCTGATTACGCGCAGCGACGTTCTGACCGCCTGGCGCAACCGTCTACAGCAATAAAGGAATCAATGATGAAAAATCTGGCCACCCTCAGCGTCCACAGCGGCGAATTTAACGACCAGCACGGCGCCGTCATGCCGCCGATTTACGCCACCTCGACGTTTGCGCAACCCGCGCCCGGGGAGCATACCGGCTACGAGTACTCCCGCAGCGGCAACCCTACCCGCCATGCGCTGGAAACGGCGATTGCCGAACTGGAAGGCGGCACGCGCGGCTACGCTTTTGCCTCCGGTCTGGCGGCCATCTCCACGGTGCTCGAACTGCTGGATAAAGACAGCCATATTGTCGCCATTGATGACGTTTACGGCGGGACGTACCGCCTGATTGAAAACGTGCGCAAGCGCAGCACCGGGCTGCAGGTCAGCTGGGTCAAACCGGACGACCTGGCCGGGCTCGAGGCCGCCATTCGCCCGGAAACGCGTATGGTCTGGGTCGAAACGCCAACCAACCCGCTGCTGAAGCTGGCCGATCTGGCGGCCATCGCGGCGATCGCCCGTCGTCATAACGTCATCAGCGTGGCGGATAACACCTTCGCGTCGCCGGTGATCCACCGTCCGCTGGAGTCCGGGTTCGATATCGTGGTGCACTCGGCCACTAAATACCTTAACGGCCACTCTGACGTCGTCGCCGGGCTGGCGGTGGTGGGCGATAACAAGGCGCTGGCGGACAAGCTCGGCTATCTGCAGAACGCGGTGGGCGGCGTTCTGGATCCGTTCAGCAGCTTCCTGACGCTGCGCGGTATTCGCACGCTCGCGCTGAGGGTCGAAAAGCACAGCACCAACGCGCTGGCGATTGCGCAATGGCTGGAGCAGCATCCGCTGGTCGAAAACGTGTACTATCCAGGACTGGAATCGCATCCGCAGTACCAGCTTGCCCGCACGCAGATGGCGCTGCCCGGTGGCATGATTTCCGTCGTGGTAAAAGGCGATGCGCAACGCGCCACCGAGGTGATTCGCAACCTGAAGTTGTTCACCCTTGCGGAAAGCCTGGGCGGCGTGGAAAGTCTGGTGAGCCAGCCTTACAGCATGACCCACGCCTCAATTCCGCTTGAGCAACGTCTGGCGAACGGCA
Source organism: Enterobacter sp. CFEC122 (assembly GCF_052983755.1). Classification (NCBI taxonomy): domain Bacteria; kingdom Pseudomonadati; phylum Pseudomonadota; class Gammaproteobacteria; order Enterobacterales; family Enterobacteriaceae; genus Enterobacter; species Enterobacter sp. CFEC122. The sequence goes on from NZ_JBRIQR010000011.1 coordinate 42,993, forward strand.
TTGTGCCGCAGCTGATCCGCCTGTCGGTGGGGATTGAAGATCCAAAAGACCTGATTGCCGACCTCAGCCAGGCGCTGCAAAAATAAGCAAAGTGCGGCAGGTCCCTCACCTGCCGCGATAAGTTGTCATCATGGCTTAACGCCTTGATAACAATATTATGTGAAACAGCACAGATTATTTCTGAAACACCGTTTCCATTTTCCTTTTATCTTAAAATCAGCGTATAATGCGCGCCTAATCCCTGGTGAATGGTTTCAGCGCTTGGAATACAAAAAACAACGTACAACTTCTCCTCTCCTTCGTTGGGCTGTCACTCAGGCACACTTTCTTCTGCACGCTCATTTGATGTCTCCTATCCTTAGTGCGTGTCATATACTCTTTTGCAACACAGGTTTGACTCCGCGGCGGTGCGCCCCCGGAGCGAGATTTCCATATCCTTCCCAACTTAAAGACTAAGACTGTCATGAAAAAGACGAAAATTGTTTGTACTATCGGCCCGAAAACCGAATCTGAAGAGATGCTGAGCAAAATGCTGGATGCCGGCATGAACGTGATGCGTCTGAACTTCTCCCACGGCGACTACGCAGAACACGGCCAGCGCATCCAGAACTTGCGCAACGTGATGAGCAAGACCGGTAAAAAAGCGGCCATCCTGCTGGATACCAAAGGTCCAGAAATCCGTACCATCAAGCTGGAAGGCGGTAACGACGTCTCTCTGAAAGCGGGCCAGACCTTCACCTTCACCACCGACAAATCCGTTATCGGCAACAGCGAAATCGTTGCAGTGACCTACGAAGGCTTCACCAGCGATCTGTCCGTTGGTAACACCGTGCTGGTCGACGATGGCCTGATCGGTATGGAAGTCACCGCTATCGAAGGCAACAAAGTTATCTGTAAAGTGCTGAACAACGGCGACCTGGGCGAAAACAAAGGCGTTAACCTGCCGGGCGTCTCCATCGCGCTGCCAGCCCTGGCTGAAAAAGACAAACAGGACCTGATCTTCGGCTGCGAGCAAGGCGTTGACTTCGTCGCGGCCTCCTTCATCCGTAAGCGTTCCGACGTGGTTGAAATCCGTGAGCACCTGAAAGCACACGGCGGCGAGAAGATCCAGATCATCTCCAAAATCGAAAACCAGGAAGGCCTGAACAACTTCGACGAAATCCTCGAAGCGTCTGACGGCATCATGGTTGCACGTGGTGATCTGGGCGTTGAAATCCCGGTTGAAGAAGTGATCTTCGCGCAGAAGATGATGATCGAGAAGTGTGTGCGCGCGCGTAAAGTGGTTATCACCGCCACGCAGATGCTGGACTCCATGATCAAAAACCCACGCCCAACCCGCGCTGAAGCAGGCGACGTAGCAAACGCCATTCTCGACGGTACTGACGCAGTTATGCTGTCCGGTGAATCCGCGAAAGGTAAATACCCGCTGGAAGCGGTCGGCATCATGGCGACCATCTGTGAACGTACTGACCGCGTGATGACCAGCCGTCTGGACTTCAACAACGACAGCCGCAAGCTGCGTATCACCGAAGCAGTATGCCGCGGTGCGGTAGAAACTGCTGAGAAACTGGAAGCACCACTGATTGTGGTTGCTACTCAGGGCGGTAAATCTGCGCGCGCCGTGCGTAAATACTTCCCGGATGCGACCATCCTGGCCCTGACCACCAACGAAACCACTGCTCGTCAGCTGGTGCTGAGCAAAGGCGTCGTTGCGCACCTGGTTAAAGAGATCGCCTCTACTGACGATTTCTACATTCAGGGTAAAGCACTGGCTCTGGAAAGCGGTCTGGCACAGAAAGGCGACGTTGTGGTAATGGTTTCTGGCGCCCTGGTACCAAGCGGCACCACCAATACCGCATCTGTTCACGTGCTGTAATAATTCCCGAACGAATTAATTTGGATAAAAAGCGCCCATTGGGCGCTTTTTTTATTCCCGGCATTAGCCAAACGCATTCAAAATGCAAATCGGGTTTTTCTATTTAATTGCGAATTATCTAAGATGAATCCGATGATAAATGCCTTTTTTTCCTTAGATTTTTGCCCGAAACCGGCTGATTCGGTGCTTCTTTGAGCGAACGATCAAAAATAGGTGTATTCCCATCAAAAAAATATTCTCAACCCAAAAAACTTTGTGTAATACTTGTAACGCTACATGGAGATTAACTCAATCTAGAGGGTATTAATAATGAATCGTACTAAACTGGTACTGGGCGCGGTAATCCTGGGTTCTACTCTGCTGGCTGGTTGCTCCAGCAACGCTAAAATCGATCAGCTGTCTTCTGACGTTCAGACTCTGAACGCTAAAGTTGACCAGCTGAGCAACGACGTGAACGCAATGCGTTCCGACGTTCAGGCTGCTAAAGACGACGCAGCTCGCGCTAACCAGCGTCTGGACAACCAGGCTACTAAATACCGTAAGTAATAGTACCTGTTAATAAAATGGCGCACATTGTGCGCCATTTTTTTTGCCTGCGTCAAACGCCTACTGCGTCACCCTCTCCCCTTCATCTTCCGCCACCGCAGCAGACATCCGGCTGTTCTGCACCGACAACACGCTATTGCTGGCTGACGGGCCGCTACCGGACGACACGATAACCGGGATCCCGGCACGACGTGACAGCGCTTTATCAATCAGCGCCTTATCGCTTCCTGCCTGAGAAACAAAGGCCGCAAAGTCGGCAGAATGGGTAATGGGCGAGACCTGCGGATTTTCCCCTTCTACCTCCGCCAGCGGACGGTGGACCTCAATATAGCGTTTACCATCCGGCTCCACGGAGAACTTCACGGGTTCATTGATAATCTGCACCCGCGTGCCCACCCGCACCTGTTCGAACAGCGCCTTAATGTCCGGGGCGTTCATCCGCATACAGCCAGAGCTGACACGCAGGCCAACGCTGTCCGGCGCGCTGGTGCCATGAATGAGATATTCCCCATTCCCCACGCCTAAACGCAGTGCGAAGCGTCCTAGCGGGTTATTTGGCCCGGCAGGGACCACCGGAGGCAGTTTAATGCCCTGCTCCAGAGAACGTGCTCGTATGCCCGGCGTGGGTGTCCAGGTGGGATTCGGGATCTTCTGGCTCACCCGCGTGGTCGTTACCGGCGTTTCCAGCCCCAGCTGACCAATGCCCAGAGGATAAACCTGAACAATATTTTGCCCCGGCGGGAAGTAGTAGAGCCGAAGCTCAGCAAGATTCACCACAATCCCCTCGCGGGGCGTATCCGGCAACAGCATTTGCGACGGAATGGTTATCACGGTTCCTGGCGCAGGGTTTACCGGCGCAATGGTATTGTTGGTTTCCAGGAGCACCTGCGCCGCCGTATTAAACCGGCGGGCGATGGTCTGCAGCTTATTATCCCCTTCCTGTATCGTGTAGGTTTGATTTTGCCCAATCAGACGACTGCCTGCGGGCGGCAACGGATAGTCCATCGCGCGGGCCGAATGAAGGGCGCCGAGCGAACTGAGGAGTAATAGAGTAATGAGAGACGCGCGCTTCATGCTGAGATTCCTTATTCACTGACAGAACGCCAGAAAGCTGAAAAACCAGCGAGGCGGGAATCACCTCGCGAAACAGAATGAATGCTGTTCTGTAAGTCTAGCTAAGGATTGCAGCTTTGGCGCGAATGGCGCGAATCATCGCTTCCAGTCCCTGTGAACGGGACGGGGTGAGGTGTTGGGTTAAGGCCATTTTTTCAAACCACGGACGAACATCGAACGCGACGATATCCTGCGCCGACATCTGCTGGTAAAGGCTAAAGACGACCGCAATAAGCCCTTTTACAATGGCGGCATCGCTGTCGCCGCGCAATTCGATCGTGCCGTCATCCGACTGCGCCATCACAATCCACACCTGGCTCTGGCAGCCCTGAATACTGTTCTCCGGGCTGTGCGCCTCTTCACCGAGCGGCGGCAAACGCTGTCCCAGCTCGATGATATAGAGATACTTCTCTTCCCAGTTTGCGCAACGCGAGAAGTTGCGCAGTAATTTATCTTTGTCCGGCAGCTCTGCCATCTTTCGCCTCTCCTTTAGCCCAGCAGCTGATGAATGCGCTTCAGCCCCGCCACCAGCCTGTCGACCTCTTCCGTCGTGTTGTACATCACCAGCGATGCGCGGCACATTGCCGGTACCTGGTAAAACGCCATCAGCGGCATGGCGCAGTGGTGCCCGGTGCGGACCGCCACGCCGTAGTTATCGAGGAAACTGCCCACGTCATAGGCGTGGTGTTTCCCAAGATTAAACGCGATTACCCCTTGCCGATCGGCAGGCCCGTAGAGGGTTAAATCCGGCACGCTGGCAAGCTCTGCAAGCGCGTAGTGCATCAGCAGCTGTTCATACTCCTGAATGGCATCAAGACCGATGGCAGAGACGTAAGAGACCGCCGCCCCGAGCCCGATAATGCCCCCGGTGTTGGGCGTGCCCGCCTCAAAACGCCACGGGGCGCGCGCGTAGGTTGTGCCTTCCGTCAGGCTAACGGTGGCGATCATCGACCCGCCCCCTTCCCACGGCGGCATCGCCTGCAGGATCTCTTCTTTCACATACAGCACGCCAATCCCGGTCGGCCCGTAGAGCTTGTGGCCTGAAAAGACGTAGAAATCACAGTCCAGCGCCTGGACGTCAACCGCGTGGTGCATCACCGCCTGCGCGCCGTCAATCAGGACCTTTGCGCCCGCCTGATGGGCCTTCTCGACGATCTCTGCCACCGGGTTTTCTGTCCCCAACACGTTGGAGACCTGGGTAACCGCCACCAGCCGCGTGCGGTCGTCCAGCAAGAGGTCAAGCTGCTCAAGCTGAAGCGTCCCGTCAGCGTTTAGCGGGATCACCCGCAGCTGCGCCCCTACGCGCTCGCAGAGCATCTGCCACGGCACGATATTGGCGTGGTGCTCCATCTGGGTGATGATGATGTTATCCCCCGCGTGGACCTGCGCGTTGCCCCAGCTGTTAGCGACAAGGTTGATCCCTTCGGTGGTCCCGCGAACAAAGACCAGTTCTTCCGGCGAGCGGGCGTTAAGAAAAGCGGCAAGCTGCGTGCGCACGTTTTCCATCCGCTGGGTCGCCTCGGCGCTCAGGGTATGGATACCGCGATGCACGGCGGCATAGCCGTGGCGATAAAACTCGGCTTCGGCATCCACCACCTGATTCGGCTTCTGCGCGCTGGCCGCGCTGTCCAGATAGGCCAGCGGCAGACCGTTTACTTCACGGGTCAGAACCGGGAAATCTGCCCGTACTTTTTCGACGGGAAAACTCATGCTTCGCCTCCAGGCAGGCGCTGACCGATCCGATCCAGCACCTGCAGTTTTAACTGACCATCGTGCAGCGCTTCCGTCAGTTCGGCGGCAAACGCGAAGATAATCATTTTCTGCGCCGCCTGCTGGTCGATGCCGCGCGAGCACAGGTAGAACATCTGCTCGTCGTCGATTCGCCCGACCGTCGCACCGTGGCTGCATTTCACGTCGTCGGCGTAGATCTCCAGCTGCGGCTTGGTGTCCACCTCTGCCAGGCGACCTAACAGCAGATTGTTGTTGGTCATCTGCCCGTCGGTTTTAATGGCGTGCTGCGCCACGTTAATCAGGCCGTTAAACACCGCACGCCCTTTATCACTCACGATGGTTTTATGCAGCTGGCGGCTGTTGCAGTAGCCTTTGTTGTGCTCCAGCCACGTGCGCGTGTCACACACTTCTGATTTAACCGGCATCGCCAGGCTGTTGATGCGCAGCGTGGTGTTTTCACCGTTAAGCTGCGTGCTGGTGTTGTGGCGCAGCACCGCCCCGCCGAGCAGGAAGCTGTGGCTGTACGCGGCGGCATCCTGTCCCAGGACAATGTCGTTATGGGCAAAGTGGTGGCTCTGCGCATTCTCAAACGCCAGCTTGATGTGGTGTAGCTGGGCATTCGCCGCCACGTTCATCGTCAGTCGCGACCCGGTAAAGTGACGTGTCTCATTGAGGCTGACGTAGTGTTCGATGACCGTGGCCTCCGCCCCCTCCGCCAGCTCAAGATGGTGGCGATAGTGCGCGGTATTGATTTCGGCGCCGTCCAGACCCTGAGTGATGTGCATCAGCAGCAGCGGTTTGGCCGGGCGCTGGTTACGCTTCACGCCGATATGCGTCACGCTGCGGGCCAGGCTTTCGGTCAGGTGGAGAAATACTTCCGGCTGAACCGGGGCGCTCAGGCGCTGGCGGTCGTCGTTTATCTCAATCTCAAAGCCGCTCTCCTGGAGCGTGTCGCTCAGCTCAGGGCGGAACTGACCGTCGACAAACACCAGGCGCACGGCATCCACGCCCACTGCCAGCGCGTCACGCTGTGCAGGCGTGAGATCCGCCAGGCGGGTCACAAACTCGGCGTTCAGCAAGCCATCGAGCGGGGTGTATTTCCAGTTTTCATGCTTGCGCGTCGGCAGGCCGAGACGCAGCATCTGCTGCAGATGCTGCTGCGCCTGCTCGGAGCGCGTATTACCCTGCGCCTCAAACAGCCGGTGCCACTGCTGGAGCGCATTACTGCTGTTCGGTAAGCCAGCCATAACCCTGCTCCTCCAGTTGTTTAACCAGCGTGAAATCACCGGATTTCACAATGCGCCCCTGGTAAAGCACGTGGACGTAATCCGGCTTGATGTAGTCCAGAATGCGCTGGTAGTGGGTGACGATAATAAACGAGCGCTTGCCGTCGCGCAGGGCGTTCACCCCGTCGGCGACAATCTTCAGGGCGTCGATATCCAGACCGGAGTCGGTCTCATCCAGAATGCACAGCTCGGGCTCCAGCACCGCCATCTGCAGAATGTCGTTACGCTTTTTCTCGCCGCCGGAAAAACCGACGTTCACCGAGCGGGTGAGCAAATCTTCCGGCATTTTCAGCAGCTTGATTTTCTCTTCCATTAAATCCTGGAAGTCGAAGCGGTCGAGCGCCTCCAGCCCCCGGTATTTCCGCACCGCGTTGAGCGCGGTTTGCAGGAAGAACTGGTTGCTGACTCCGGGGATTTCTACCGGATACTGGAAGGCCATAAAGATGCCCTCGCCCGCGCGGTCTTCCGGCGACATCTCCAGCAGATCTTTGCCGTTAAATTCGACCGAGCCGTGGGTCACCTCATAATCTTCGCGTCCTGCCAGCGTCGCAGAAAGCGTACTTTTCCCGGAACCGTTCGGCCCCATGATGGCGTGGACTTCGCCCGGCTTGACGTCAAAATTGAGGCCACGCAGGATGGCTTTATCTTCTACGCTGACCTGTAAATCTTTAATGCTTAACATGTGCTTTCCTTAACCGACGCTGTGTTCAAGACTAATGGCGAGGAGTTTCTGGGCTTCAACGGCAAATTCCAGCGGCAGTTCAGAGAACACGTCCTTACAGAAGCCGTTGACGATCATCGAGATGGCATCCTCTTCGCTGATCCCGCGCTGCAGGCAGTAGAAGAGCTGATCTTCCCCAATCCGTGACGTGGTCGCCTCGTGCTCCAGCTGGGCCGTGTTATTACGGCATTCGACGTATGGGAAGGTATGCGCCCCGCAGTCAGCGCCAATCAGCATCGAGTCACACTGGGTGAAGTTTCGCGCATTGGTCGCCGTCGGCATGATTTTCACCAGCCCGCGATAGCTGTTCTGACTGTGTCCGGCGGAAATCCCTTTCGAGATGATGGTCGATCTGGTGTTTTTACCAATGTGGATCATCTTGGTGCCGGTATCGGCCTGCTGATGGCCGCTGGTGAGCGCCACCGAGTAGAACTCGCCGATGGAGTTATCCCCGCGCAGGATGCAGCTCGGGTATTTCCAGGTGATGGCCGAACCGGTTTCGGACTGGGTCCACGACATCTTGCTGTTTTCGCCTTCGCACAGCGCACGCTTGGTCACGAAGTTCAGGATGCCGCCGGTATTGCCGTCGCCCGGGAACCAGTTTTGCACCGTCGAGTATTTCACCTCGGCGTCTTTATGGATGATGACCTCCACCACCGCCGCGTGCAGCTGATAGCTGTCGCGGACCGGGGCGGAACACCCTTCGATATAGCTGACGTAGCTGCCTTCATCCGCGACCAGAATGGTACGTTCGAACTGGCCGGTTTTTTCGGCATTAATGCGGAAATAGGTGGAAAGCTCCATCGGACAGCGCACGCCTTTCGGCACGTAAATAAAGGTGCCGTCCGAGGCCACCGCCGCGTTAAGCGCCGCAAAGAAGTTGTCGTTAGAGGGCACCACGGTTCCGATGTACTTTTTCACCAGTTCAGGATGATCGTGAATCGCTTCGCCGAAGGAGCAGAAAATGATCCCCTGCTCTGCCAGCTTCTCGCGGTAGGTGGTGGCCACCGAGACCGAGTCAAAGATAGCGTCCACCGCCACCTCTTTCCCTTCGCGCACCGGTACGCCCAGCTGGTTAAACGCCTCTTCTACCTCTTTGCTCAGGAAACTGTTCTCCGCGCCGGTTTGCTGCACCGCGCCGGGCTGCGAGGCGCAGGTGTCATCGCAGCTGCCGCAGGAGGGCGCGGAGTAGTAGCTGTAGTCCTGATAGTTCAGCTTGTCATAATGCGCTTTCAGCCAGTGCGGCTCTTCCATCTCCAGCCAGGCGCGGTAGGCGCTCAGGCGAAACTCCAGCATCCACTCGGGCTCGTTACGTTTCGCCGAGATCGCCCGCACGACATCTTCATTGATGCCTTTTGCCAGCTCATCGGTCTGCAGCTGCGTGAAGAACCCCTCTTTATAGTTGAGGTGCCCGCCGCTCCAGGTATTTACTTCACTCGTTGCTTCAGTATTACGAGACATAGTTCCGCCTATACCCCAAAGCTTTCGCCGCAGCCGCATTCGTTCTGGGCTTTTGGGTTATGAAATTTGAATAACTGGTTTAAGCCTTCGCGGACGTAGTCCACTTCGGTGCCATCGATAAAGGGCATGGCCTGCAGCGCGACGTACAATTTTGCGCCGTCGGTCTCGAACACCAGGTCATCTTTCTCGGGTTCGGTGACGGTATCAAGCACGTAACCGAAACCTGCGCAGCCGGTCTGTTTGACACCTAAACGCACGCCAAGGATCTCGGGCTTTTTCGCCACCAGCTCGTGAATATGTGCCGCCGCCGCTGGCGTGAGCGTTAACCCGCGCCAGGCGAAATCGGCAGGATTAAAGGTTTCTGAATGCAGTTCCATAGGTCCACCTCATCTGATAAGCCATCAGGGCATAACACCATGTTAGTGATAACGATTATCACTTCAACCCTCTGTCAGCAGGGGCATTCGGCTAAACCGCCCTTTTTGCCTACTTTTATTAAGCATAGACCCTGTGGCAGGATGCAGGCAGGATGGATTTAATTGTTCAATGCATTGATTAATAATGCATTTCGTTGTGGCATTCGGGCAGGAGAGGAGAAACGTAAAATATGTATTGGAAATGCCTATTTTTGAGATAGCTTTTGCATGGAAAGTGACAAAAATAAAAAAAGGCCCTCAAGGCCTCTTACACTTAATGATGAAATGAGACAGCAAACCCCTGTTCACGCCAGTGGTCGAGCTGTTCCTGCTGTCGAGGCGTTGGCGATTTCCCCGTCCAGACGAAGATTTTTTGTCCCGGGAACAGTTCAGGACGCGGCGAATCAATCGGTTCTGCCAGGACGTCAATGTGCCAGCCCTTCTGCGCTAAGCGCGCGGCTTCGAGCCACAGATGGGTGCGGTCATCGCACTCCCAGCCGATCAGGAGCGCGTCTTTACCGGCCTTCTTACGGGACTCCGCCAGGCTTGCAATCGCGAATTCAATCAGGACTCCGTCTAACAGGCTCGCCATGTGACGCACGGTATTTTGGTCCTGGTTCATCCGCTGACGGACGGGAGAAATGATATTGTCAATCAGGGAATCTATCGGGTGATCGCGGCGGAACTCGCCAATTTTGGCGCGCAGCTTTGCCGGGCTGGCGTAGCGCAGAACGGTCATCATCTCTTCCTGGAACGAGACCCAGTTGCCCTGAGTCAACACTTCCTTGTTTTCCAGCAAGGCTTTTACTTTCCCGACCGAAACGCCGCTCTTCATCAGGCGTTTGATCTCTTCTATACGCAGGATATCTTCATCGTCAAACTGACGATGGCCCCCTTCGCTGCGCTGCGGCTTCAACAATCCATAACGGCGCTGCCAGGCACGCAGCGTAACGGGGTTGATACCGCATCGTTCGGCCACTTCGCCGATACTGTAATAGGCCATTAACTCCCTCACGCTCAGAACTTCCATACCTAACTGCACCAACCTTATCAGATTGTACAAACCATTTGTATAACTAAGACCGCATTTTGAACGGGTGAATGGCTTACCACCCCATCCACCTGTTAATACATTGTTGTATAAAATTTACCGTTCGTACAGTAACGACTGCCAGATTGTGTACAGCTTTATCACAATTCGAACTTTTTCTCCGGCCAGGCAATGGCTGGAATACCGCCGTGCCGGGGGCTGGCAAAAAGATGCCCCTGGAACTGGGAAATTCCCGCAGATTCCAGCCACATCCACTCTTCAGCCTTCTCTACCCCCACCGCGCAGAACTGGATTTCAAGCGAGGAACAGCATTTGATGATCGCCTGAATGATGGCCTGTCGGGGGCCACTTTTATGCACGTTCGCGACCAGATCGCGATTAATCTTAATTCTGTCAGGCTGGAAGTGGGCCAGCAGCTGCAGCCCGGCAAAACCGGCACCAAAGTGATCGATCGTCACGCTGATACCCGCGCTTTTTAACTGCCTGACCGAATCCGTGAATTCATCAAAACGGGAAATGGCTTCGCTCTCGGTGAACTCCACCACGATTTGCTCAGGTACAAAACCGTTTGCTTCAATCGCGGTGAGCAGAAAATCCACGGCGTTGGGAATGTTAACCAGCGTCATAGGCAGCAGGTTCAGGGATAACGTCTGGTCCTGTAACCCCAGCGCGCTGGCCATAGACAGAGCCACCTGCTTGCTCTGCAAATCAGAGGTGTACACTTCCTCCTGCGGAAGGCTGGCGAAATAGGCCCCCGGCGAGTCGCCGGACGGGGTGCGGAGAAGCGCCTCCCAGGAGACAACCTGCTGCATAAACGGATCGACTATCGGCTGGAACGCGAAGCTGCAATCCGCCCCTTTCGCGACCACCTCAGGCTGTGCGGACAAACGCGTCTCTTCGCGTACGAAATCCCATGTATCCGCAGGCGGCAGTTCAAAATAGTTCGCTTTTTCCGTGGCCTCGACAAAGGTGCGGAAAAACTGCAGAGGGCGATCGTTATAGGCCAGCTGGTAGCGTGTCGTCCCCTTATTAAGTATCTGCTGCAGCACCTCGTCCCGGTCGAAGTGGCGCAAATCAAAAAGCTCCATACCCACGTTGCCAAAACGCCGGACAGGGCCGTGATCGCGCATTAACTCGACCACGTTATGGTGGCGCGGGTCGTTGCAGATCTGCTCATAGATAGCCGACACGTGCTCCACCGGCCCTTCCAGCAGTTGAAAAAAATGTGTGCCGTTAAACAGCAGGATCCCCGTGACATTGGATTGCCGATTTTTACGATTTGCAGCAGCGACCATTGCTTCCAGCGCTTTCACTGGAACGTCCTCGCAGATATGACTGCGGTAAATGATGGTTGTGAGCATGCTATTCCTGGGGGGTTAGGGTTTTGGCCACAAAAGACGTGGGGAATGTTTATTTATAGCACATTAATTGCCTGACAAATAATTTACATCTCAACCATTTACGGCAGTTAATGAGACCGTTTGACTCGGCTGTACAACTTACCAGCACATGCGCTTTTTGTACAATATATCCTGCACTCTACCCCCATCACAACGCCAACCCAACGCAATGAAAAATAAATGATTTATAAGATATATCGAAAAAAATCTAAAAATCTGTACATTTTAGATGTACAGATTTGGAAATTGTGTATACCTTAAATGTAACGTTACTGATTACAAAATTTTACAGGAGCGAAACATGCAGCAGAAAGGTTACGTCGCAGATTCCGCAGCAGCAATCGCACAGTACTTCGAAAAAGCCGCGCTTCCGACCCAACAGGAAACGCTGGGCCAGGTGGTTGTTGAAATTCTCAGCGACGGGCGAAACCTTAATCGCAAATCGCTTTGTACAAAATTGCTCAGCCGCCTCGAAAAGGCCGATGGGCCGGAAGAGGAAGAGCATTACCACATGCTGCTTGGTCTGCTCTTCGAACGGTAAGGATATGAATCGCAGTAACGCAGACCGACTGATAGACCAGCTTATCGGTGAAGCCGTTCTCTCTCTTCTGAAAGAGCGGGGGCCGGTGACAACAGAAGGCTTGCTACAGCGTCTGCGGGTCATGAAAGAACATGAAAAGGATCCCCAGCGGCGGGAGACACTTGCGATGGTGATTGCCGAGATCGGCTCAAACAGCATCGCCTTTACACGTCGCAGAACCGCGCAAGGACGAACAAAAAGAGAGGGATCTCTCAACGATAACCGAGACAATGTAGTGCCGTTATTTGGAAGTGGAAAACCGTCCGATCCCAAAAAAATACATTGACTGCAATTTAACAGCTACGGTGAGAACAAATGAGACAAAATATTCAGCTTCAACCCGAATATCACTCTGCTTTTTTAGACAGTGCGCTGGCGGAGTATTTCCGCCATGCAGGCGATCGTTTTGCTGAAGAGTCCGCTATTTTTTCTACTGCAGTACGCTGTGTTCTGGCCTCCGAAGGTCATCTTTCCAATAAAGCGATCATCCTCTGGCTCATTCAGACGCTGGAATCCACCAACGACGTGGTTCAGGCGGATGTGATTCGTAAGACGCTGGAAATCGTGGTGGGTTACACCATGGACGATCTCTGAGTTCCTGCCCGCCGCGCCCCCTAACGTGTCATCGTCAAAACTGACGATCGGCCTGACGATGACACGCGCCCTCCCCCATAACACCCTGTAATTCACGCAAAGCCAACCTGGCACGCTTTCTGCTTATCTCCGCATACGGGACTGGTTTTTCCAGTCAACTTTGCTTCATTTCTTAACAGGTCTGTTATTGATGAAAAAGATCGCCAGCGTCTGCCCGTACTGCGGTGCAGGCTGTAAATTGAACCTTGTCGTTGAAAATAACCGTATCATCCGTGCCGAAGCGGCAGAGGGGGTCACAAACCAGGGCACCTTATGTCTGAAAGGGTTTTACGGCTGGGACTTCCTCAACGACACCCGTCTTCTCACCCCCCGCCTTACCCAGCCCATGATCCGCTACCGCAAAGGCGAAGCCTTCACCCCCGTTACCTGGGAAGAGGCGATCCGCTACACCGCCCACAGGCTCAGCAGCATTAAAGCGCAGCACGGGCCGCGGTCGATCATGACCACCGGCTCCTCTCGCGGCACCGGCAATGAAACCAACTATGTGATGCAAAAGTTTGCCCGCGCGGTGCTGAACACCAACAACGTGGACTGCTGCGCGCGCGTCTGTCATGGCCCGTCCGTGGCGGGTTTACAGGAAACGCTCGGCAACGGCGCGATGAGCAACTCCATTAACGATATTGAAAACTCAAAATGCCTGCTGGTCTTTGGCTATAACTGCGCGGACTCCCACCCTATCGTTGCCCGCCGCGTGCTGAAAGCGCGTGAAAACGGCGCAAAAATTATCGTCTGCGATCCGCGCCGTATTGAAACGGCGCGTATTGCCGACCAACATCTTCAGCTGAAAAACGGCAGCAACATGGCGCTGGTGAACGCCTTTGGCTATGTGCTGCTGGAAGAGGAGCTGTACGACAAAAGCTACGTGGCGCGCTTTACGGAAGGGCTTGAGGCCTACCGGCAAACGGTAAAAGACTATGCGCCTGAGAAGGTCGAACATCTTACCGGCATCCCCGCCCGTGATGTCCGCCAGGCGATGCGCACGTTCGCGGCGGCTCCTTCCGCTACCGTGATGTGGGGAATGGGCGTGACCCAGTTTGGTCAGGCCGTTGATGTGGTCAAAGGGCTTTCCAGCCTGGCGCTGCTGACCGGGAATCTCGGTCGCCCCGCCGTCGGCGTCGGGCCGGTGCGCGGTCAGAACAACGTCCAGGGTGCCTGCGATATGGGCGTCCTGCCGAATATGTTCCCCGGCTATCAGGATGTGACCGACCCGGCGGTCCGGCAGAAGTTCGCCGATGCCTGGGGAATTGATGTCAATAAAATGGACGATCGCGTCGGGACGCGCATTACCGAAGTGCCGCATCTTGCGCTGGAAGGCAAGGTCAAAGCCTATTACATCATGGGAGAAGATCCGCTCCAGACGGAAGCCGATCTCGGCCTGGTGCGCAGCGGTTTTGAAGCGCTCGATTTTGTTGTGGTTCAGGACATCTTTATGACCAAAACGGCAGAGGTGGCGGACGTTCTGCTTCCGGCTACCTCATGGGGTGAACACGGCGGCGTCTTTACCTGTGCCGATCGCGGCTTCCAGCGTTTTGGCAAAGCCATTGAAGCCAGCGGCAACGTGAAGCGCGACTGGGAGATCATCAGCCTGCTCGCCACCGAGATGGGCTACCCGATGCATTATGACTCCAACCAGCAGATCTGGGACGAGATGCGCGAGCTGTGCCCGCTCTTCTACGGCGTGACGTATGAAAAAATGGGCGAGATGGGTCACGTTCAATGGCCGTGCCCGACGCTGGATCATCCCGGTACGCCGTACCTGTACAAAGATAATCAGTTCGATACCCCGAGCGGTAAAGGGCAGCTCTTTGCCGCACCGTGGCGCGCGCCGGCGGAAACTCCGGATGCGGATTTCCCGCTGGTGCTCTGTACGGTCCGCGAGGTGGGCCACTACTCCTGCCGCTCCATGACCGGGAACTGTGCCGCGCTGCAAAGCCTGGCCGACGAGCCGGGCCGGGTGCAAATGAACCCTGCCGATGCGGACAAGCTGGGCATTACCGACGGACAGCTGGTCTGGGTGCGCTCCCGCCGAGGGAAAGTAATTTCCCGCGCCAGCATCAGCGAGCGCATCAACGCCGGAGCCGTTTATATGACCTATCAGTGGTGGATTGGCGCCTGCAACGAGCTAACCCAGGATAACCTCGATCCCATCTCCAAAACCCCGGAAACGAAGTACTGCGCGGTGCAGCTGGAGGCCATTGAGGACCAGCGCTGGGCGGAGGACTATGCCGCGTCGGCGTATCAGTCCATGAAGTCGCGGCTGATAAGTGCGGCGAACGTCTGAGGAAAATGCCGGGTGCCGTAATCGCCACCCGGCAATCGCGTACGGTATCATGCAATAACAAGCAACTCGCTTACCCGTCCCAAAGAGAAGCGCTATAATTAGCCAGGTTTTTTTTAAGGCTGTCGGCAACCATGTCCCTTCCAGAAAAGTCTCAGCGGGGTTCTCCCCACGCGCAAGCGCTTATTTCACACCTGTTACCTGATTGCACAACGCGACATACCGCCCGCGGCGAGCGGCTGGACCTGCAGGTCAATGGTCAGGGCATGTGCTATTTAATTCTTGAAGGAACCATCGCCGTCTACAGAAGAAGCGATAACATGATGCTGTCTACGGCCCGTAGCCCTGCTGTTTTCGGCCTCGCTAACCTCACTGATATCTATTTTAGTGATTATCTTAAGACCGTCAGCCCGTGCCTGATCGGGACGATCACCACAGAAAGGGTGAATGCCATTATTAAAGAGAAGGCGCTTTGGGGACTGCTCTCTCAACAGCTCATGTATGTGTATAGCCGTCTCTATAACAACGTGATGCCGCAGGGCGCGCCGACGGCGTATGAGATGATTCGCCAGCAGTTAATGAAGCTGACGGAGGAAGAGGAGGGTTATCGGCTCAGCGTGACGGCGGAAAAGTATATCAGGGAGAAAACCCACCTCTCCCGCAGCGGCGTGATGCGCATTCTGGCGGATTTGAAAACCGGCGGATTTATCGAAATGGAAGAAGGCAGGCTTATCAAAATCAACAAGCTCCCCGCTAAATACTGAATCTCAGGCACAAAAAAGGCCGCAGTTGCGGCCTTTTCAACATTACTCTCTCAATGGACGTGAACGCCCAACCGCCAGGCAAAATAGATCTCTTCTTTCAGCTCATTCGAAGAGAGCGCCAGCAAATCTGTAAATTCCAGCTCAAGCTGTTTCAGCTTTTTCAGGTACTGCGCCGGGGACAGATTGCTCTTATCGCGACGTAAATATTCAATTGCCAGCTGTGTTGGGGTTATTTCAGTATCCATGATGTCCTCGCTTATGTACAAAACCTGACCAGTATATCACAACCCGCTGGCTAGTTTTTGACCAAAGGCAAAACATCTGAAAACTTTACACAACCGCTGTCGTCAACCTTGAAGAGCAGCACAGGCGATCCTGCTCGTCGAGAATGTCAATCTGCCACACCTGGTGGCGACTACCGGCGTGCAGCGCGCGGCACACGCCGCGCACGCGCCCGCTGCGTACCGAGCGGATATGATTAGCATTCACCTCGAGTCCGACCACCTTCTGCTCCCCTTCGGTACAGAGATACCCCGCCACCGAGCCCAGGGTTTCGGCCAGCACGACGGACGCCCCGCCGTGCAATAAACCAAACGGCTGGTGGGTGCGACGATCGACAGGCATGGTGGCCTCAATGTCATCGTCGCCAATGCGGGTGAACTGGATATCCAGCAGCCCCACCATATTCCCCTCGCCCATAGCGTTCAGCGCCTGCAGGGTCACGGCACGTTTCCAGATCATCCAATTATCTCCAGTAAAGCCTGCAATGGGTGGCGTACGCCGTTACCCTCTACCCGTTTCACCTGGCTGCGGCAGGAGTATCCCGTCGCCAGACAGCGGTTTCGCGGCAAGCGCTGCATCGCCTGATGCCAGGACAGCTCATAAATGCCAAGCGAGTTGGCGTGGTTTTTCACTTCGTGTCCGTACGTGCCGGCCATACCGCAGCAGCCCACGCTAACGCTCTCCAGCTTCGCGCCGAAGCGGGCAAAGACGGACGCCCACTGCGCGGGGGCGCCAGGCAGCGCGGTGACTTCCGTGCAGTGTCCGAACAGATACCACGGCTCACCGCTGACGTCCTGAACCGCTTTGTCTTCCAGGGCCGTCGGCAGCCACTCGTGCACCAGCATGACGTGGAAATCACCGCGCTTATCGCCCAGCGTCTGCCTGTATTCATCGCGGTAGCACAGCACCAGCGCCGGGTCGACGCCGACCATCGGTATCCCGAGTTGCGCCACGCGGTTTAAGAAGTCAGATGTTTTCTGCGCGGTCTTCGCAAAGCGCGTCAGGAAGCCTTTAATGTGCTGCGCCTTGCCGTTGGGCGAGAACGGCAGCACAACCGGCTGATAGCCCAGCTTTTCCGACAGGCGGATGAAGTCCGCAACCACCTGGGCATCGTAGTAGCTGGTAAACGGATCCTGCACCACCAGCACCACCTTCGCTTTTTGCTCAGGCGTGAGCGCCTCCAGCTGCTCCAGGGTCATGTTCGCCGAACGATGCCCGACGAGCTGGCGCTGCAGAGACGGCACCGACAGCAGCGGCAGATCGACCATGCCGATATGCTTTTCGGAAAGCTTGCGCACCAGCGGCTGGTTGATAAAGAAGTTGAAGGTCTTCGGCGCGCGCGCCATCAGCGGCGCATAGCTCTCTACCGTCGCCACCAGATGGTCGCGCACCGGACGCAGATAGCGCGTGTGGTAAAGCTGCAGGAAGCGCGAGCGGAATTCAGGGACGTCGATTTTAATCGGGCACTGGGTAGAGCAGGCTTTACAGGCCAGACAGCCGGACATCGCCTCTTTCACCTCATGGGAGAAATCATACTCGCCCTTGTTGGCATGCCAGCTGTTGCGGGTGCGCTCAATCAGCGAGCGCAGGCTGGCCCGTTTTTCCGGCAGCTCCTGCTCCAGCTTGAGGGGATCGACGCCACGGTCGGCCAGCAGACGCAGCCACTCGCGCACCAGCGTCGCCCTCCCTTTCGGCGAATGAATGCGGTTGCTGGTGATTTTCATCGACGGGCACATCGGGCTTTTCACGTCAAAGTTAAAGCACAGGCCGTTGCCGTTGCACTCCATCGCGCCGCGCCAGGAGGAGCGCACCGAAATCGGGATCTGTCTGTCGTAGGTGCCGCGCTTGACGGCATCCACCTGCAGCATGGGGGCGTCCACGCCTTCTGGCGGGCAGATTTTACCCGGGTTGAGGCGGTTATGCGGGTCGAAAGCGGCTTTCACCTTGCGCAGCTCCGCATAGAGCTGTTCGCCGAAGAACGCCGGGCTGTATTCTGCGCGGAACCCTTTCCCGTGCTCGCCCCAAAGCAGACCGCCGTATTTAGCGGTTAAGGCCACCACGTCGTCGGAGATCTGCTTCATCAGGATCTCCTGCTGCGGGTCGCACATATCCAGCGCCGGACGCACGTGCAGCACCCCGGCATCGACGTGGCCAAACATGCCGTAGCTCAGGCCGTGGCTGTCCAGCAGGGCGCGAAACTCGACGATATAATCCGCCAGATGCTCAGGCGGCACGCAGGTATCTTCGGCAAAAGGAATGGGCTTAGCGGCCCCTTTCGCATTGCCGAGCAGACCCACGGCTTTTTTACGCATCGCATAGATACGCTCAATCCCGGCCAGATCGTTACAGAGCTGCCAGCCGATCACGCCGCCTTCGCCCTGCGAAATCAGCTCATCCAGTCGCTGGCAGAGCGTGGTGACCTGGCTCTCAATCAGCTCCGCGTCGTCGCCAGCAAATTCCACGATGTTAAGACCGAGCATCTCTTTGTCCGGCACGTCGGTAATGAGATCGCTGACGGAGTGCCAGACAATATCTTCCCGGGCCAGGTTGAGCACTTTGGAGTCGACCGTCTCAACCGACAGCGCTTTCGCCTCCACCATAAACGGCGCATTGCGCAACGCGGAGTCGAAAGAATCATATTTGACGTTCACCAGACGACGCACCTTCGGCAGGCGGGTGATATCCAGCCGCGCCTCGGTGAT
Source organism: Enterobacter sp. CFEC122 (assembly GCF_052983755.1). Lineage (NCBI taxonomy): Bacteria > Pseudomonadati > Pseudomonadota > Gammaproteobacteria > Enterobacterales > Enterobacteriaceae > Enterobacter > Enterobacter sp. CFEC122. The sequence continues at coordinate 61,854 of NZ_JBRIQR010000011.1, forward strand.
AAACGCCAGCGTCCCTTCGGAACCGGTGAGCACGCGGGTTAAATCGAACTGGGTCAGGTCGTCGTTGAAGACGTGGCGCAGGTCGTAGCCCGTTAAGAAGCGGTTCAGTTTGGGGAATTTGTCGAGAATAAGCTGGCGGTTGTCGCGGCAGCGCTCCAGCACGGTACGGTAGATGCGTCCGCTGGCGGTGTTATCTTTACCCAGCGTTTCCGCCAGTTCGACCGGCATCGGCTGCGTATCGAGAATATCGCCGCCCAGCAGAACGGCCCGCACGCCCAGCACATGATCGGAGGTTTTGCCGTAGACCAGCGAGCCCTGACCGGAGGCATCCGTGTTGATCATCCCGCCGAGGGTCGCGCGGTTACTGGTGGAAAGTTCCGGGGCAAAAAAGTAGCCGTAAGGCTTGAGGTACTGGTTAAGCTGATCTTTGATAACGCCCGCTTCGACCCGCACCCACCCCTCTTCCGGGTTGATCTCAATGATGCGGTTCATATAGCGCGACATATCAACAATAATGCCCTGGTTCAGCGCCTGACCGTTGGTCCCGGTGCCGCCGCCGCGCGGCGTAAAGACCAGCGAGGCAAAGCGCTCCTGCGTGGCGAGCCGGGCAATCAGCGCCACGTCGGCCGTAGAACGAGGGAAAACGACGGCATCGGGAAGAAGCTGGTAAATACTGTTATCGGTTGCCATCGTCAGCCTGTCGGCATAGTTCGTGGCGGTATCACCTGTAAAACCCTGTTGCTCCAGTGCCTGCAAAAAATTAAGCACCAGCTGAACGACGCCGGGTGCCTGGGAAATCTGTGGGATCATGACTGTCGACCCTAATTAGAGTAATGTGAAATCGTTTGCGTTGTGTCCGGAAAGTTTTATCACATTTTTTTCTTATGTGCTTCGTAGAATTACGGGCAAAATCCGCCTGTCAAAAACCGCTGAGATCATTAATGATTAAAGAGATGCGGTTTTCCGTTCCCGCCAGCCGCGCTGGCGTTCTTTTAAGGAAAGTTTCATTTATGGTCAATCTTCGCCAGCCCAGGGATGTTGCGCAAATTTTGCTGTCGGTGCTGTTCCTGGCCCTCATGATCATTGCGTGTCTGTGGATTGTTCAACCCTTTATTCTTGGCTTCGCCTGGGCCGCGACCGTTGTCGTTGCCACATGGCCTCTGCTGCTGCGCTTGCAGAAGCTGCTGTTCGGCCGCCGCGGGTTAGCGGTGCTGGTCATGACGCTGCTGCTGTTCCTGCTGTTTATTATTCCCATTGCGCTGCTGGTAAACAGTCTCGTCGACTCCAGCGGCCCGGTGATCCGCGCCGTGACCAGCGGCGATCTCACGCTGCCTGATCTCGCCTGGCTGAACAGCATTCCGGTCGTGGGCGCCAAGCTCTACAGCGGCTGGCACAGCCTGCTGGAGATGGGCGGCAGCGCGCTGATGGCAAAAGTGCGCCCATATATTGGCACCACCACCACCTGGTTTGTGGGTCAGGCGGCGCATATTGGCCGCTTTATGATGCACTGTACCCTGATGCTGCTCTTCAGCGCCCTGCTTTACTGGCGCGGTGAGCAGGTGGCTTTGGGCGTTCGTCACTTTGCCACCCGCCTGGCGGGCAAACGCGGTGACGCGGCGGTACTGCTGGCAGCGCAGGCCGTACGCGCGGTGGCGCTGGGCGTGGTGGTCACCGCGCTGGTGCAGGCGGTGCTGGGCGGTATTGGTCTGGCGATTTCCGGCGTACCGTATGCCACGATATTCACCGTTGTCATGCTGATGACCTGTCTTGCACAACTGGGGCCGCTGCTGGTGCTGGTGCCCTGCATTATCTGGCTCTACTGGACGGGAGATACCACGTGGGGAACGGTGCTGCTGGTCTGGAGCTGCGTGGTCGGCACCATGGATAACGTCATTCGCCCGATTCTCATCCGCATGGGCGCAGACCTGCCGCTGATCCTGATCCTCTCCGGGGTGATTGGCGGCTTGATTGCCTTCGGCATGATTGGCCTGTTTATCGGCCCGGTGCTGCTCGCCGTTACCTGGCGTCTGTTCTCCGCCTGGGTGCATGAAATTCCGCCGCCGGGAACCGACCCGGACGTGATTTTGAGCGAACTGGAAGAGCTGGAAGAGAAGAACACGCATTAAGTTTTTGCCGGGTGGCGCTAACGCTTACCCGGCCTACATTCCCCCACCCAATACTTTAACGCTGCTAAAGTATTTATTCGTTGCACACTGGTCAGACCCGCAATTTCTGCACTCAATCTGCTCATAACCTCAAGAAATCTTTATATCTCTTTAACTATTGAGACGAATCCGATCGACGCTAAAAGCGGACATGCCTACTATTAGCACACGGTTATAAATCAACACCTTGATTTATAAGCATGGAAATCCCCTGAGTGAAACAACGAATTGCTGTGTGTAGTCTTTGCCCATCTCCCACGATGGGCTTTTTTTTATCCTGACTACGCGCGCGTAACCTCACAGGCACTGAGCATCCGCCACTCGGCAGGCAGCACCCGCGTTTCCCCGGTCACATTGACCGTCACCACCTGGCGGATATCCGCCGACGATGCGCCAACCTGCAGTTCAAACTCGCCCGGCTCAACGATGCGTTTCCCGTCGCGACGGGTGAAGTTGAACATCTCCACCGGCAGCGTAAAGCTGAGCGTGGCGGTTTCGCCCGGCGAGAGCGTGACGCGCTGGAAGGCCTTCAGCTCCTGAAGCGGCCGCACCTGGGTGGCGACCTTATCCCTGACGTAAACCTGCACCACCTCGCTGCCGCTGCGCTCTCCGGTATTGGTAATATCCACGCTCAGCGTCACCTCGCCGTCGACCGGCACGCTGTTTTCAGCGACGCGGGCAGCATTCCAGCGAAACGTCGTCCAGCCAAGGCCGAAGCCAAACGGATAACGTGAACCGAAGTGGAACGCAAACGGCGTGCCCCCGCTTTTGAGCTTGTGATTGTAGTAATACGGCATGGCCCCGGCGCTTTTCGGCACGCTCACCACCAGACGCCCCTGCGGCTCTGCCCGTCCCGTTAGCACGTCCGCGATCGCCCAGCCCCCTTCCTGCCCCGGTGCCCACGCCACGATCAGCGCGGCCACCTTGTCCTCCAGGCCCTGAAGATTGTAAGGACGCCCGCCGGTCATCACGACAATCACCGGTTTGCCCGTCGCCACCAGCGCCTCCAGCAGCTGTTGCTGCACGCCCGGCAGATTCAGTGAGTCGGTGTCGGAACCTTCCCCCACGGTACCGCTCTGGAACAGCCCGGCGAGATCGCCCATGCAGGCCACCACCACGTCACTCTCCAGCGCGGCATTGACCGCCTCGGGGATAAGGGCGGTGCTTTGCGATACCGGCGACTGCTGCATCGGCTTGCCGCCGCTGTCGCCCGGGAAGACCGGCGCACCCGCCATCCGTTTCTCGATGATGTGACACCCTTTGGCGTAACGGACCTGAGACGCGCCGAGGTAGTGTTCCAGCGCCGCGCGCGGGGTCGTCACCTGCGAGGTCTCCTCAACCATATCGCTGATGATCAGATGCACCGGGAAGCTGTAGCCGCTGAGCAACGCCAGCGGATCGTCTGCCGTCGGTCCCACAAGCGCCACGCGGGGCTTACCATTTAGCGGCAGAATGCCGTTGTTTTCCAGCAGCGTGACCGATTTGGTCGCCACCTCCCGCGCCACCTGGCGGGTCGTCTCATTTTGCAGATCGATGCCGTTTTCATCGGCATACGGGTTCTCAAACAGGCCGAGACGGAATTTTTCGGTCAGCACACGGCCCACAATCTCATCCACTTTCGCCATAGAGATCAGCCCGCGCTCAACGGCGTCTGCCAGATGCCGCGCGCAGTCATCTTTCGGCAGCTCGACGTCCAGCCCGGCGTTGAAGGCCAGCGCGGCGGATTCGGCCGCATCGTGGGAAATGCCGTGATGCTGGTGCAGCAGGCTGACGCCGCCATAGTCCGCCACAATAATGCCGTCGAAGCCCCACTGTTCGCGCAGGACGGTGGTCAGCAGGAAGCTGTCGCTGTGCCCCGGCTGGTTATCGATGTCGTGGTAGGCGGGCATGACCGAACCGGCGTTTGCCAGCTTGACCGCCATTTCAAACGGCAGCAGGAAGGTGTCGTTCAGCTCGCTAAAGCCCAGATGTACCGGCGCATGGTTGCGCGCTCCTTCGCTGAACGAGTGACCGACGTAGTGCTTGAGCGTCGCCAGCAGGTCGCGCTTATCGCCCTGCAAGCCCTTCACGTAGGCGGTTGCCATCACCCCCACCAGCCACGGATCTTCCCCGAAGGTCTCTTCGGTTCGCCCCCAGCGCACGTCGCGGGAAACGTCCAGCACCGGCGCCAGCCCCTGCTGGCAGCCGACGGATCGCGCCTCTTTGCCAATCTGCTGTGCCGCGCGCTGCACCAGCTCCGGATCCCAGGTCGAACCGTAGTTCAGCGACGACGGGAACAGCGTGGCGTCTTTGCACAGCAGCCCCACCAGGCACTCTTCATGGAACAGGGCCGGAATGCCGAGGCGCGTCTCCTCCATCATCATGCGCTGCAGGCGGTTAGCGGCGCGCACGCCGGTTTTCGCGTCAACGATATGGGTACCCAGCGGACGGGTGATCTGCCCGACGCCCAGCTTCAGCCGTTCGCTCAGTGCAGCCTGCTCGCTCACGCCAGCGAATTCGTCGCTCAGATCGCTGCGCTCGCGGTGGTTGCCGTTTTCATCGAGGATCAGCCAGTACGCATGCATCTGGGCGAACTTCTCTTCCGGGGTCATACGCGCCAGTAAATCGGCGACGCGCTCGTGCACGGGACGTCCCGCGTCCTTATAGATAGCTGTCATGTTTTACTCCTGTAGTGCGGAAGGGGTTGCCGGGCTGAGCGGCCCTGCTTCGGGTCTCACCTCACGCTTGCTGGCCAGCTCCCGGGCGATGGAATCCACCAGCCGGCTGTTAAGCTTGTAGATTGAAAGCAGCGCGACCATGCAGAGGAACAGCGCGCAAGGGATAAGGGTGAACAGGGCGTTGATCGTAGAGAGCACGTGCGGCGCCTGGGCTGCCTGTCCCGGGGCGTAATCCACCATGCCAAGCACCCAGCCGACGACCGCCCCACCCAGCGCCAGCCCAAATTTGATGGCAAACAGCGCGGTAGAGAAAACCAGCCCGTCCAGGCGGCGGCCGCTGCGATGCTCTTCGTAGTCGACCACATCGGAGAACATGGTCCACTGCAGCGGCGTGGTGAGGTTTTGCACAAAGCTAAAGACAATGTTGAGGCCAAAAATTAGCCACAACTGCGAAGGCGGCAGGAAGAAAATCAGCGCCCCGAAAATGACGAAGGAAATAATGGTCCACTGATAGGCGCGGACGCGGTCAAATTTCCCCAGCAGCCGTTCAGATAATAGTGCGCCGCTTAAGGAGGCGACCATTCCGGAAACAATAAAGGCAAATACCAGCTCCGGGCGCAACAGCACGTAGTTCACGTAATACATCGTGGCGGAACCGCGCGTTACCACCGCCGTTAACAGCAAAATATTAAACAGGAAAACAATGCGCCACTGGCTGTTTCCGGCCAGCAGTTTTAAATCGGTGAGCATCGAGCCGGAAGTATCACTGCGCGGAGAATAACGCTCGCGGGTCATCAGGAAGCAGCAGAAAAACAGCACAATGCCCAGCAGCCCCATCAGGCTCATGGCGTAGAAATAGCCTTTCTGCACGTTGCCCTGGCCTAACAGTGAGACCAGCGGCAGGGCAATCACCGTCACAATCAACCCGCCGATAAACGACAGGCCAAAGCGCCACGACTGCAGGGAGTGACGCTCGCGCGGATCCAGCGTCAGCGAGCCGGGCATGGCGCAGTAAGGCACGTTAATCGCGGAGTAAATCAGGCTTAAGATCGCGTAGGTCAGGCAGGCATAAACGATTTTCGCCGTCGGCCCCACGTCCGGTACATAGAAAGTAATGAGGCAGCTCACGCCAAACGGAATGGCAAACCACAGCAGCCAGGGACGGAAACGGCCGTGGCGCGTTTGAGTGCGATCCACCAGCGCGCCAATGCACGGGTCGACAAACGCATCGACCACGCGCACCACTAAAAACATGGTGCCCATGATTGCGGCGGGCAGCCCAAAAACGTCCGTATAGAAATAGGCGAGAAATAACGTTGCCGTTTGCCAGACCAGCGCGCTGGCCATATCACCTAAGCCATAACCTATTTTATCTTTGGTACGCAATACAGAGGAGAGTGTCATTGTTATTTGCCTTTTTATCAGGTTAAAACGTATTTCAACCAGTTGCGCATCATCTGAAGGGAAATGCGCATGTAAGGCTCAAGTATTAGCAACGGTTTGCGCGCTAACAATTGTCTAAATTGACAGGCAAATTATGATATTTAGTTTTTTACTTTATTTGTGATGGGGAGCATATTCGGGCGGAAATAAAAAAGGCGAGGAATAATATCCTCGCCTTTTCGGGTCAGCGTGGCGTTACTTGTTCAGTTCCGCCAGGCTCAGCCAGGTTTGCACCACGGTGTCCGGGTTCAGGGACAGGCTATCGATCCCCTCCTCCATGAGCCAGGCGGCAAAGTCTTCATGGTCGGATGGCCCCTGACCACAAATCCCGACGTATTTGCCCTGCTTCTTCGCCGCGCGGATGGACAGGGAGAGCAATGCTTTCACCGCCTCGTTGCGCTCGTCGAACAGCTCGGAAACCACGCCGGAGTCACGGTCCAGACCCAGCGTCAGCTGCGTCATGTCGTTCGAGCCGATAGAGAAGCCGTCGAAGTGCTCCAGGAACTGCTCGGCCAGCAGGGCGTTGGACGGGATTTCGCACATCATGATGATCTTCAGCCCGTTCTCGCCGCGCTTCAGACCCTGACGCGCCAGCTCGTCAACAACCGCTTTCGCCTGATCGACGGTACGCACGAACGGGATCATGATTTCGACGTTGGTCAGCCCCATGTCGTTGCGCACGCGCTTCACCGCCTCACACTCCAGCGCGAAGCAGTCGCGGAAGCTGTCGGACACGTAGCGTCCGGCCCCGCGGAAGCCCAGCATTGGGTTCTCTTCTTCCGGCTCGTAGCGCTCGCCGCCCACCAGGTTGGCGTATTCGTTAGACTTAAAGTCAGACAGGCGCACAATCACGCGTTTCGGATAGAAAGCGGCACCCAGCGTGGCGATCCCTTCGGTCAGACGGCCGACGTAGAACTCTTTCGGCGAGTCGTAGCCTTTCATCATCTCGCGGATTTCGTTCTGCAGCTTCGGCTCCTGGTCGTCAAACTCCAGCAGCGCACGCGGGTGAACGCCGATCATACGGTTGATGATAAATTCCAGACGCGCCAGGCCTACGCCTTCGTTCGGCAGGCAGGCGAAGTCAAACGCGCGGTCCGGGTTACCGACGTTCATCATGATCTTCAGCGGCAGGTCCGGCATGGTATCCACGCTGGAGCTCTTCACGCTGAAGTCGAGAATATCGGCATACACGTAGCCGGTATCACCTTCGGCACAGGAGACGGTCACGTTCTGTCCGTCCTTCATGCGCTCGGTAGCATCACCGCAGCCGACAACCGCAGGAATCCCCAGCTCGCGGGCGATGATCGCCGCGTGACAGGTACGGCCGCCGCGGTTGGTGACGATAGCCGCCGCTTTCTTCATGATCGGTTCCCAGTCCGGGTCGGTCATGTCGGTCACCAGCACGTCGCCGGGCTCAATGCGGTTCATCTCGCTGATGTCGTGGATCACCTTCACCGGACCGGCACCGATGCGGTGACCGATAGCACGGCCTTCCGCCACGATTTTGCCCTGGGCGTGCAGCGTGTAACGCTCCATCACCTGACCGCGTGAGCGAACGGTTTCCGGACGCGCCTGCACGATAAACAGCTTGCCGGTGTTCCCGTCTTTCGCCCATTCGATATCCATCGGACGGCCGTAGTGTTTTTCAATCTGCACCGCCTGCTTCGCCAGCTCCTGCACTTCGGCGTCGGTCAGGGAGAAGCGGTCGCGCTGCTCCTGCGGTACATCTTCAATTTTGACCTGCTTGCCATGCTCCTGGGTCGGGGCATAGATCATGCGGATTTTTTTCGAGCCCATGGTGCGGCGCACCACCGCCGGACGGCCAGCGGCCAGCGTAGGCTTGTGGACGTAGAATTCGTCAGGGTTTACCGCACCCTGCACGACCATCTCACCCAGCCCCCACGCGGAGGTGATGAACACCACCTGGTCGAAGCCGGATTCGGTATCAATGGAGAACATCACGCCGGATGAGCCCACGTCCGAACGCACCATGCGCTGCACGCCAGCAGAGAGCGCCACGCCGCGATGGTCGTAGCCCTGGTGCACGCGATAGGAGATGGCGCGGTCGTTGAACAGGGAAGCAAACACGTGCTTCACCGCCACCAGCACCGCATCGTATCCCTGGACGTTCAGGAAGGTTTCCTGCTGCCCGGCAAACGAGGCATCCGGCATGTCTTCTGCGGTGGCAGAGGAGCGTACGGCAAAGGAGGCCTGCGCATCGTCAGCGGAGAGCTGGTTGTACGCGTCGTGAATGGCTTTTTCCAGTTCCGGCTGGAAAGGTGTGTCGATGATCCACTGGCGGATCTGCGCCCCGGCTTTGGCAAGCTCGGTCACGTCATCAATATCCGTTTTATCCAGCAGGTCGTAAATGCGCTGGTTAACACCGCTCTGGTCTAAAAACAGGTTAAAGGCATCGGCGGTGGTGGCAAACCCGTTCGGTACGGAGACACCCATACCCGACAGGTTTGTAATCATTTCACCCAGGGAGGCATTTTTGCCCCCAACTCTGTCTACATCATTCATGCCGAGTTGGTTATACCAAAGCACCAGCGGTGACGAGCCATTGTTGGACATCGAAACAATCCTTTTGTGATATTTGATCGGAGTAAGAAACACCTGACTACGTATTTATACTGGCATAATTATTTCCGCTAAAAAAACGGTGAATCGTGTAAGCAATTTAAATTTTCAACTTTTCGGATACTTTCCCATCAACGATTAACCCGATGATTCCTCTATATTCAGCCAGAAACCCCAAAAATAAAGTCGCTATTTGAAAAATGAAATCCACTTTTCAGGAAAATCAAAAACAGCGTTTCATTCATAATTAGGATAAGTTCTTTGCTGTGTAAATTACTTTTTTAATTTATGCTTTCAGACAATTACGTCTGATATTCAGGGTGGGTAAAATGGATAGTGCTGTCGATCGTCACGTTTTTTATATTTCTGATGGTACGGCGATCACCGCCGAGGTGCTGGGCCACGCGGTGATGTCGCAGTTTCCCGTATCGATCAACAGCATCACGCTGCCGTTTGTCGAAAATGAGAGCCGCGCCAAAGCGGTGAAGGACCAGATCGACGCCATTTACCAGCAGACCGGCGTCCGCCCGCTGGTGTTCTACTCCATCGTGATCCCCGAGATCCGCGCCATCATTCTGCAGAGTGAAGGCTTCTGCCAGGATATCGTGCAGGCGCTGGTGGCTCCGCTGCAAAGCGAGCTGAAGCTCGACCCAACGCCTATCGCCCACCGTACCCACGGGCTGAACCCCGGCAACCTGACCAAGTACGACGCGCGTATCGCCGCCATTGACTATACCCTCGCGCACGACGACGGCATCTCGCTGCGTAATCTCGACCAGGCGCAGGTGATCCTGCTTGGCGTGTCGCGCTGCGGCAAAACGCCGACCAGCCTCTACCTGGCGATGCAGTTCGGCATTCGCGCCGCCAACTACCCGTTCATCGCTGACGATATGGATAACCTGGTGCTGCCCGCCGCCCTGAAGCCGCTGCAGCACAAGCTGTTCGGGCTGACCATTAATCCGGAGCGCCTTGCCGCCATCCGCGAAGAGCGCCGCGAGAACAGCCGCTACGCCTCCATGCGCCAGTGCCGGATGGAGGTCTCCGAAGTGGAAGCCCTGTACCGCAAAAATCAGATCCCGTGGCTGAACAGCACCAACTACTCTGTGGAAGAAATTGCCACCAAAATTCTCGACATCATGGGGCTTAATCGCCGCATGTACTAATATGCTAGTACATTAGCTCAGATTCAGGTATCATCATCGGCAACCACGGGGCGGTATCGCCCCGAACTTGAAATCAGCAGGGATTGGTTTAAGGTGATGCCCATCACTTCCCGGTAGTCTGCCGATGAAGCAAAAATTTTCTGAGACATTCCATGAATAAAACCGATGAACTGCGCACTGCGCGCATTGACAGCCTGGTCACGCCGGCTGAACTGGCCCAGCGGCATCCTGTTTCCGCGGCCGTTGCGGAACACGTGACGGCCTCCCGCCGCCGCATTGAAAAAATACTTAATGGTGAAGACAAGCGTCTTCTGGTGGTGATTGGTCCCTGCTCCATCCACGATCTGGATGCCGCGATGGATTATGCAAAACGGCTTCAGGGCTTGCGGGATAAGTACCAGCATCGCCTTGAGATTGTGATGCGAACCTACTTTGAAAAACCGCGGACCGTGGTGGGCTGGAAAGGACTGATTTCCGACCCTGACCTCAACGGCAGCTATCGCGTGAACCACGGCATCGAGCTGGCGCGGAAGCTGCTTTTGCAGGTCAACGAGCTGGGCGTGCCGACCGCCACCGAGTTTCTCGATATGGTGACCGGGCAGTTTATCGCCGATCTGATCAGCTGGGGCGCGATTGGCGCACGCACCACCGAGAGCCAAATCCACCGCGAGATGGCCTCCGCCCTCTCCTGTCCGGTCGGCTTTAAAAACGGGACCGATGGCAATACGCGTATTGCGGTTGATGCCATCCGCGCGGCCCGTGCCAGCCACATGTTCCTGTCGCCGGACAAGAGCGGTCACATGACCATCTACCAGACCAGCGGTAACCCGTACGGGCATATCATTATGCGCGGCGGGAAGAAGCCCAATTATCATGCACAAGATATTGCTGCGGCCTGTGAAACGCTGGCGGAATTCGACCTGCCGGAACATCTGGTGGTGGACTTCAGCCACGGCAACTGCCAGAAGCAGCATCGCCGCCAGCTGGACGTCTGCGATGAGATCTGCCAGCAGATCCGCAGCGGTTCAACCGCCGTTGCAGGGATTATGGCGGAGAGCTTTATCAAAGAAGGCATGCAGAAAATCGTTGCTGGCCAGCAGATGGTATACGGCCAGTCGATCACCGACCCGTGCCTGAGCTGGGAAGACAGCGAGCTGCTGCTGGAGAAGCTGGCTGCAGCCGTGGACACGCGCTTTTAACATCCTGCCGGGGGGGCGGCTTCGCCTTACCCGGCCTACGATTCGTGCCGTTGTAGGCCCGGTAAGGCGAAGCCGCCACCGGGCTTTTAATTGCACAATATTGATCCTCTCACCCTTTTTTCACAAAAACGCTTGCCGTAAATTTGCAGTTTATTGATAATGATTATCATTGTTACATTGATTGTTATTTATAAACATTATGTCACGTACGGATAACAGCGCGGCAACGCCAGCAAAAACAGACACAGCACCAGCCCCTACCGAGCGTCGGATTGACAGCAAAACCCTGCTCGGCGATGCGGGGCGGGTCATTATCGAGCATGACGGCCAGCGCTATCTGCTGCGCCAGACCCATGCCGGAAAACTGATCCTCACAAAATAAACCAAAAACTTCGCCAGCCACCCAGGTGATCCCCAGGCAGCCAGCGCTTTCGATTCTTTATGGAGAGTTGCTATGCCACACCTGCCTTCCGCGTCTTTACGCCCGTCACTTCTGGCGCTGGCGATTGTCAGCACCCTGCCGGGCGTCGCGTTTGCTGCCGCAGATGAAATGACCGTCACCGCCACGGGCAACGCCCGCAGCGCCTTTGAAGCCCCCATGATGGTGAGCGTGATTGACGCCAGCGCGCCGGAGAAACAAACCGCCAGCTCGGCGGCCGGCCTGCTGCGTAACGTTCCCGGCCTGACGCTGGACGGCACCGGGCGCACCAACGGGCAGGACGTGAACCTGCGCGGCTACGATCGTCGCGGCGTGCTGGTGCTGGTTGACGGCGTGCGTCAGGGCACCGACACCGGCCACCTGAACAGCACGTTCCTCGATCCGGCGCTGATTAAACGTATCGAAGTGGTTCGCGGCCCGTCGGCCCTGCTGTACGGCAGCGGCGCGCTGGGCGGCGTGATTTCCTATGACACCGTAGATGCAAAAGACCTGCTGGAAACGGGTAAAAACAGCGGTTATCGTGTGTTTGGTACGGGGGCGACAGGCGATCACAGTCTTGGGATGGGGGCCAGCGCCTATGGCCGCACCGACACGCTGGACGGTCTGGTGGCCTGGTCCAGCCGGGATCGCGGTGATATCCGCCAGAGCGACGGAGCAACCGCCCCTAACGACGAGTCCATCAATAACATGCTGGCGAAAGGTAGCTGGAAAATCGACCCGGCCCAGACCCTGAGCGGCGCCCTGCGCTACTACAACAATGATGCTCAGGAACCAAAAAACCCGCAAACCACTGGGGCGGACAGCAGTAACCCGATGACCGATCGCTCCACCATCCAGCGTGACGCGCAGGTGGGCTACCGCATCGCCCCGGAAGGTAACGACTGGCTGAACGCCGACGCGAAGGTCTACTGGTCCGAAGCGCGCATTAATGCCCAGAATATCGACAACAGCGGTGAGTTCCGCAAGCAGACCACCAAAGGCGGCAAGGTGGAAAACCGCACCCGCCTGTTCAGCGACACGTTTGCAGCACATCTGCTGACCTACGGTGGGGAATACTACCGTCAGGAGCAGCATCCGGGCGGCGCGACCACCGGCTTCCCGGAGGCGAAAATCGACTTCAGCTCCGGCTGGCTGCAGGATGAGATCACCCTGCGCGATCTGCCGGTCACCCTGCTGGGCGGTACGCGCTATGACAACTACCGCGGCAGCAGCAATGGCTACGACGACGTGGATGCCGATAAATGGTCCTCCCGCGCCGGGTTGACCGTCAGCCCGACCGACTGGCTGATGCTGTTTGGCTCATACGCGCAGGCGTTCCGCGCGCCCACCATGGGCGAGATGTACAACGACGCCAAACACTTCTCTATTGGCCGCTTCTATACCAACTACTGGGTGCCAAACCCGAACCTGCGCCCGGAAACCAACGAAACGCAGGAGTTTGGGTTCGGTCTGCGCTTTGACGATCTGCTGCTTGCCAACGATGCGCTGGAGTTTAAAGCCAGCTATTTCGATACCAAAGCTAAAGACTATATCTCCACCACCGTCAATTTTGCCGCCGCGACCACCATGTCTTATAACGTTCCGAACGCCAAAATCTGGGGCTGGGACATGATGGCAAAATACTCTGCCGACCTCTTCAACCTCGACCTGGCCTATAACCGCACGCGCGGGAAAGACACCGATACGGGCGAGTACATCTCCAGCATCAACCCGGATACCGTCACCAGCAAGCTGGACATTCCGGTGGCGCAGAGCGGTTTTTCCGTCGGCTGGATTGGCACCTTTGTCGATCGCTCAACGCATATCAGCAGCAGCTACAGCAAGCAGCCGGGCTACGCGGTCAATGACTTCTACGTCAGCTATAAGGGTCAGGAGCAGCTCAAAGGCGTGACCACGACGCTGGTGCTCGGCAACGCCTTTGACAAAGAATACTGGTCACCTCAGGGCATTCCGCAGGACGGCCGTAACGGCAAGATTTTCGTAAGCTATCAGTGGTAATTCCCGTCGGGGCAACTCTTCAGAAGGATAAGAAAATGAATCACTACACGCGCTGGCTTGAGCTGAAAGAAGACAATCCGGGTAAGTACGCGCGCGACATCGCAGGGTTAATGAATATCAGCGAAGCAGAGCTGACCTATGCCCGCGTGGGTCACGACGCCTGGCGACTGCACGGTGAAATCCGCGAGATCCTGGGCGCGCTGGAAGCGGTGGGCGAAACCAAATGTATCTGCCGCAACGACTACGCCGTTCACGACCAGGTCGGAAGCTTCACCAACCAGCACCTGAACGGCCATGCCGGGCTGGTGCTGAACCCGCGCGCGCTGGATCTGCGCCTGTTCCTCAACCAGTGGGCAAGCACGTTTCACATCAGTGAAGCCACCGCCCGTGGCGAGCGGCAGAGCATTCAGTTCTTCGACCACCAGGGCGATGCCCTGCTGAAGGTCTACGCCACGGATAACACCGACGTTTCCGCCTGGGGCGACGTGCTGACTCGCTTTATCATTGCCGATAATCCATCGCTGGCGTTGAAGAAGCCCGATGTGCCTGCTCACGCGGAAAATGCGCAAGCCGACCTCGTGGACAACGAGTGGCGCGCCATGACCGACGTGCACCAGTTCTTCAGCCTGCTGAAACGCCATAACCTCAGCCGCCAGCAGGCGTTTCGCCTGGTGGGGGACGATCTGGCCTGTCGGGTAGAGAACAGCGCGCTGGCGCAACTGCTGGAGACGGCGCGCCGGGACGGCAATGAAATCATGGTCTTCGTCGGCAACCGCGGCTGCGTACAGATTTTCACCGGCGTGGTGGAAAAGCTGGCGCCGATGAAAGGCTGGCTGAACATCTTCAACTCAACCTTTACCCTGCACCTGCTTGAAGACGCCATTGCGGAGACGTGGGTCACGCGCAAACCAACCGCTGACGGGCATGTCACCAGCCTGGAGCTGTTTGCCGCCGACGGGACGCAAATCGCCCAGCTGTACGGCCAGCGCACCGAAGGCGAGCCGGAGCAAAGCCAGTGGCGCAGCCAGATAGACGCCCTGACGGCGAAAGGGCTGGCCGCATGAAACGGTGGCTTGTCCTGGTCAGCGCCCTGCCCCTGCTGGCGTTTGCTGCGCCGCAGGAGAAAATCGTCACGCTCGGCGGCGACGTCACCGAGATTGTCTACGCCCTCGGCGCGTCGTCTTCCCTGGTGGCCCGCGACAGCGCCAGCCAGTGGCCGCAGGCGGCGAACGTGCTGCCGGACGTGGGCTATCTGCGCCAGCTCAACGCGGAAGGGATCTTGTCCATGCGCCCCACGCTGGTGCTGGCCAGCGCTCAGGCGCAGCCGTCTCTGGCGCTAAAGCAGGTTGAGCAAAGCCACGTCCGGGTTATCGCGGTTCCAGCCGCTAACGATTTGAGCGTCATCGACGAAAAAGTGCGGATCGTGGCGGAAGCGACGCATCGCGAGGCCGAGGGGGAAGCCCTGCGCGGCAAGCTGCGTCAGGCGCTGTCAACCCTGCCCACATCGCCACTCAACAAACGGGTGCTGTTTATTCTCAACCACGGCGGGATGACCGCGATGGCTGCCGGACAACAGACCGGCGCGGACGCGGCCATTCGCGCGGCGGGGCTGCAGAATGCGATGCAGGGGTTCACCCGCTATCAGCCGCTGTCTCAGGAAGGAACGATTGCCAGCCGGCCCGATCTGGTGGTGATTTCGCAGGACGGCATCAACGCCCTGGGCGGGGAAGCGAATCTGTGGACGCTGCCCGGGCTGGCGCAAACCCCGGCAGGACGTAATAAGCAGGTGCTGGCGATTGATGATATGGCGCTGCTGGGCTTTAGCGTGCGAACGCCGGAAGCCATCCGGCAGCTGCGTACCAAAGCGGAGCAACTGCCCTGATGTCCCGGCGAGTCGCCCTGTCATTGTGGATGCTGGCCGCGCTGCTGGTCGTCACGACGCTGACGGCCAGCGGTATTGGCGCGCTGCGCCTGCCGGTCAGCCTGCTGTGGAATGGCACCGACGAGGCCCTGCGTCAGATCTGGCTGACGATCCGCCTGCCACGCGTGCTGCTGGCGCTGGCGATCGGCGGTTCGCTGGCGCTCGCGGGCTGCGTGATGCAGGGGCTGTTCCGCAACCCGCTGGCGGACCCGGGCCTGCTCGGCATCAGCAGCGGCGCGGCACTTGCCGTCGCGCTGTGGGTGGTGCTTCCGCTCTCGCTGCCTGCACTGGTGATGCTGTATGCCCCGATGCTGGCGGCGTTTCTCGGCGCGCTGGCCGCCACCTTCGTGATTTTCCTGCTCAGCCGTCAGCGTGACGCTTCCCTGTCGCGCCTGCTGCTGGTGGGCATTGCCATCAACGCCCTGTGCGGTGCGGCCGTCGGCGTGCTGTCATGGCTCAGCAATGATGCCCAGCTTCGCCAGCTTTCACTCTGGGGAATGGGCAGCCTCGGCCAGGCCCAGTGGTCGACGCTGCTGGTCGTCGCGTCGCTGATGATCCCCACCGTGCTGGTTATCTGGCGCCTGGCAGGGCCCCTCAACCTGCTGCAGCTGGGCGATGAAGAGGCGCACTATCTCGGCGTGGAGGTGGCCGCCGTGCAGCGGATCCTGCTGCTGTGCAGCGCCCTGCTGGTGGCTGCCGCCGTTGCGATCAGCGGCGTGATCGGTTTTGTTGGCCTGGTGGTGCCGCACCTGGTGCGCATGTGGCTGGGAGCCGACCATCGGGCCACGCTCCCCGGCTCGGTGCTGGCCGGTGCGCTGCTCCTGCTGATGGCCGACACGCTGGCGCGCAGCGTGGTCGCTCCGGCGGAAATGCCGGTTGGCTTATTGACCAGCCTTCTCGGCGCGCCGTGGTTCCTGTGGCTGATCTTTCGTCGTGGAGGTGCGCATGGCTGAACGCTATTGTGCTGAAAACCTTGTTTTTCGCGCCGGGCAACGCACGCTGATTAACGACGTGTCGCTGACCTTATCTCAGGGCGAGCTGGTGGCGTTGATTGGCCCCAACGGCGCCGGGAAATCGACGCTGTTGCGACTGCTTACCGGCTATCTTAAACCTGCTGGGGGACGGTGCAGCCTGGCGGGCACACCGCTTGCGGCCTGGAAACCGGAAAGGCTCTCCCGCTACCGGGCGGTGATGCGCCAGAGCACGCAGCTCGGATTTGACTGGCCGGTTGAGGCGGTGGTCGGTATGGGGCGTGCGCCCTGGACCCGCACGCCAGAAGCGTCGGTGATCGAGGAGGTGATGGCCATCACCGGCTGTTTACCGCTGGCGGGCAGGCAGTTTGCCGCGCTCTCCGGCGGCGAGCAGCAGCGCGTTCAGCTCGCCCGCGCGCTGGCTCAGCTCTGGTGCGACGGTGCGCCGCGCGGTTGGCTGTTTCTTGATGAACCGACGTCCGCGCTGGATCTCTATCACCAGCAGCATCTGCTGCGCCTGCTGAAATCCCTGACCAGCCGGGGACATCTGCACGTGTGCGCGGTGCTGCACGACCTCAACCTGGCAGCGCTGTGGGCGGATCGCATCCTGCTCCTGCACAGCGGCCGGATCGTGTCCCAGGGAGAACCGGAAACCGTTTTGCAGGCCGATGCGCTGGCGCGCTGGTACGGCGCACAGGTTCACGTCGGCAGGCATCCCGCTCACGCCGTGCCGCAGGTGTTTCTCGCCCCCTGACCGGTCCGGATTCTGACGACGCCGATGCAACTGCAAATCCTGCGCCGGGTCAGGCAACGCCGACTCCGGCCAGACACTAGCTTGAGCAACTGACCTCCAGCCGCTTGCCCCAGTCAGGCGGGCGGCTGACGTAATCATCATCCCGGTCGGCAAACGGCGTGCGCAACGCCACGTGCAGACGGTGTAACTCGTCGTACTCGCCCTGCTCGGCCTGCTCAATCGCCCGCTGCGCCAGCCAGTTGCGCAACACCATCGCCGGGTTCGTAGCGTTCATCTGCGCCTGGCGGGTCGCATCATCCACCTGCTCCTGCTGCAGCCGCGCGCGGTACGATGCAAACCAGTCGTCAAACGCCTGTCTGTCAATAAACTCATCGCGCAGCGGCGAGGCGGCACTGTGCTGCTCCGTCTGGCCCAGCATCCGGAAGGTGCGCGTGTAATCGCTGCCCTCGCGCGCCATCAGGGCAAACAGGCCATTGAGGATGTCGTTATCGCCCTTCTCCTGCGTGACTAGCCCCAGCTTGTTGCGCATCAGCGAGCCATACTCTCGCAGTAAGATCGCCTGATAGCTGTCGAGCGCATCATTGAGGGCATCAACGTCGATGAACGGCGACAGGGTTTGCGCAAGCCGCTGCAGGTTCCACAGGCCCACCGCGGGCTGATTGTCAAAACTGTAGCGCCCCTGATAGTCGGAGTGGTTACAGATGTACCCTGGCTGATAATCATCCAGGAAACCAAACGGGCCGTAGTCAAAGGTCAACCCGAGAAGCGACATGTTGTCCGTATTCATGACGCCATGGGCAAAACCTACCGTTTGCCAGCGAGCAATCAGGGCTGCGGTACGGGCCACCACGTCCCTGAACCAGAGAACGTATTTATCCGCGTCGTCCTGCAAATGCGCCCAGTGGTGACGAATGGCAAAGTCAGCCAGCTGGCGCACCTTGTCCGGCTCGCGGCGATAGTAAAAGTGTTCAAAATGACCGAAGCGCAGATGGCTTTGCGCAATGCGCATCAGCATTGCGCCCTTTTCCACGGTTTCGCGCGCAACCGGCGTGTCGCTGGTCACGATCGACAGCGCACGGGTGGTGGGGATACCGAGGGCATGCATCGCTTCGGAGCCCAGGCATTCGCGAATCGTTGAACGCAGAACCGCACGCCCGTCGCCCATCCGCGAATAGGGCGTCAGGCCCGCACCTTTCAGGTGCCAGTCAACCGTCTCCCCGTTGGGAAGCTGTTGTTCACCGAGCAGGATCCCCCTGCCGTCGCCCAGTTGCCCAGCCCAGACGCCAAACTGATGCCCGCTATAGACCTGAGCAAGGGGTTGCATACCGGCGAGCAGCGTTTCGCCTCCCCAGACGCCAGCGCTCCCTGAACGCTGAAACAGCTCAGGCGGAATGGCCAGCTCTTCTGCCAGCCGATCGTTATGCCAGATAAGGCGTGAATTTTGTAACGGTGTGGGTTTGAGTGCAGTATAAAATCCCGGCAACTCGTCATGCCAGTGAGCAGTAAAAGACAGGGTCATAAGTCCTCCTGCTTTTAGTGTAGAGGGTTTACCCGGACTTAAACACGGGCGAAAGCAAGGGTTATCGCTGCTGAACCAGCGTAGTGACGTGTTCCGCCGAGACGGCAGGCCAGAGCGTTCCCTGCATGGCGCCAAAATTAAAGGGCAACACGCGCTGCAGCAGACCGTGATCGTCAATGCCCGAGACAATCACAGACTGGCAGTGCGGCGTGATTTGCCAGAGGATGGCGCGCATAAATGGCTCAAAAGAGAGCTCTGTAGCACGCTGCTGAATGAAGCCTTTATCGAGAATAACCCGTTTAAATAATCCATCATACACCGCTTTGAGCGATGCAGCGCCTGCACCAAAGTTTGCCAGCACCAATGGGAAATGGATTGCCATTCTCGCCAGCTGAAGATCGTCCTTTCCGTTATTTAAACCTGGATAATTCTCATTAACAGTAAACTCAAGAAACGGATAACGCTCAAGAATTGAAACAGCGTTTCCATTACTTAATAAAAATTCAACTATTGCAGGGGTAATATTGATCCATGCAATTAACTGATGCTGAATAAAAAACAGTTTGCAGGTATCAAGCAATTGCAGTTTTTCGTTAAACAGCGCTAACTCTTCAGCCGCTGAAAGTCGTGGGATAACAAGCTCAGTGGGGATCCGCACATCGCTGTCGACGCCAGTAAAGTTGACCAGAATTTCTAAACCTTTAAGCTCCCCTGCGCTATTACGGGCAGGCAAAAGCAGCAGTTCAGACTGGTAAGCATTATCTAGCGTAATTATCATTGCACTCGCCCCGCATTAAAGATGAGAGAGGACATCCTGGAGCAATTGCCGACACAATTCCACTGTCTTGATTTTAATAAGATTAATTTCATTAGTTCCGTATTAATTTTCAGATTTCTCCCTGAATCTAAAATAATCTTATCCTGGTTGCAAAATAATAGCCAGTTTTAGATAAAACAGATACATGAGGAATTCGCTAATTTTAGGTAAATTTAACTTTAATCATCTTATTTGAGAAAAAACGGCATGTTATTCGCTACCATGCCGTCATAAGAGAGGTATACGACGAAGATTATATACGTCGTGCCTGCCAGAAATTTTTACGCCAGTAAACATTATCAAGAGAAGAGCGCATCACGCCGCGGCTCGTCGAGGCGTGAATGAACTGGTTGTCAGTATCATAAATGCCCACATGAAGTCCGCTTTCCCCCGATCCGGTTTTGAAGAAAACCAGGTCCCCGGGCAGGAGGTCGTCTTTATCAATTTCCGTGCCGATTTCTGCCTGTTTACGCGTTTCACGCGGCAGCTGTAAATCAAACTTGTCGCGAAACGTCATCAGAACGAAGCCTGAGCAATCTACACCGCCACGGCTCATGCCGCCGTAGCGATAAGGCGTGCCGCGCCAGTTGCTCAGCTGATCGTTGAGGCTGGCAATGACGGTGATCGAATCTGAAAGCCGTGGGTTAGGCGGCGGTGCACGATGGCTACTGCATCCCGCAAGAAAAAGTGCGGCCATCAGGAGAAACCAGAATCGCATTTTCAGACGAATCCTCTGCTTTTTTTGTTCTTTTCGTAATTTAGCGTGCAATTGTGCTCGCAGGCAAGAAACGCTTACTCCTGCCCGGTCGAAATCAGCATCTTATGGCCCTCAATATCCAGCCTGCGGAACGACATGTTGTACGCGCGGGCAAGATTGGGCGGCGTAAGAACCTGATCACGCGTACCGCTGGCGATCATCTTCCCCTGCGACAGCAGCCACACCCGGTGGGCATGACGCAAGGTGTGGTTGAGGTCATGACTGCTCATCACCACGGCGATGCCTTTTCGGCTGAGCGCACTTAGCAGGGTATCCAGGGCCGCCTGCTGCGCCACATCCAGACCGCTCATCGGTTCATCGAGAAGCAGCATCCGCCCATGAGGATTACCGGCCGGGTGGATCTGAACAATAACAGCCGCCAGACGCACCCGCTGCCATTCGCCGCCGGATAGCTGGCTGACATGCCGGGAGAGTTTATCCTCCAGCCCCAGCGCCGCGGCCACGTCCGTCAGCAGTGCCGTAGAATGTTTGTCGTGCAAATGCAGCATCAGATAGTGCCAGACCGGCATCGCAAAGGGGGGCACCTGCTGCTGCACGAGATAGCTGCGCCGATGCGCCAGCGAGACCGGCGACCACTCGGCCAGCGTATGCTCCAGCAACATTATCTGCCCTTCTCCGGCAGTCATGCCTGCCATCCGTGCCAGCAGCGTGCTCTTTCCTGCGCCGTTTGGCCCGACAAGATGCAGGATTTCTCCCGCATTGACGGCGCCGGTTATCGGCTCCAGACGTCCCTTCTCGGCAACGTCCGTGAGCTGCATCAGCAGCGACATTATTTCGCCAGCGCCAGCTTGATCGATTCCATGACGATCGGATCTTCAGGGGTCATATCCGGTGAAAAACGCTGTACGACCTGGCCGTCGCGACCTATCAGGAATTTTTCAAAGTTCCACAGTATATCGTCCGGATAAAGCGGCGCGCGGCCTTTGCTGGCCATGCGTTCATAAAAACCGCTGCCTTCCGGCGCGACGGCTTTCGGTGCGGCAGCGATCAGCTTCGCATACAGCGGATGGCGGTCTTCACCGTTGACATCGATTTTGCTGAACAGCGGGAACGTTACGCCGTAGGTAGTGCTGCAGAAGGTTTTAATTTCCTCTTCGCTGCCCGGCTCCTGCCCCAGGAACTGGTTGCAGGGGAAGCCCAGCACGGTAAAACCGTCTTTCTCCCAGGCCTTCTGAATGTTTTCCAGCTGCTCGTACTGCGGCGTCAGGCCGCATTTGGATGCCACGTTGACAATCAGCAACACATTGCCTTTGTAGCCTTCCAGCGTGGTTTTATCGCCATCAATGGTGGTCACTTCAGTATTCAGGATATCTGACTGCATAGCATTTCCTCAGGTTGTCGATTTAACGTCCAGCTTTTAATAGTAGCCAGATAAAGACCGGCGCGCCCAGCGTGGCGGTCACCACGCCAATGGGCAGCTCTGCGGCCGTCAGGGCAAGCCTGGCGATGATGTCGGCCACCAGCAGCGTGACGGCCCCGGCAACCGCCGAGGCCGGAAGCAAGGTTCGATGGTCCGTGATTCCGCACAGTCGGAGCATATGCGGAATCACCAGACCGATAAAGCCAATCGCGCCCGCCAGAGCCACGCTGACGCCGACCAGCCAGCCAATGGCGATGACCAGCACATTACGCCAGAACCAAATCGGCATGCCCAGCTGGCGGGCTGAGGTTTCACCCAGCGCGAGCATATTCAACGGCTGCGCCTGCAGGGCAGCCCACACGATGACCGGCACCAGCAGCGCCATCAGCCAGCCCTGCTGCCAGTCGACGCCGCCAAAGCCGCCCATCATCCAGTACATGAGCTGCCGAAGGTCAAAAGAGGTCGAGAAGTAGACCGCCCAGGTCATCAGCGCGCTACAGATGATCCCCAGCGCCACGCCGGCAAGCAGCAGACGGCTGGTCGATAAGTGCCGTCTGGCAAAACGAAGAAGGATGAGCGTTATCAGTAATGCGCCAAGGATCGCGCTCAGGCTAATGCTCCAGCCGGAGAGTTCTCCTCCGCCCAGCATCACCGCTGCAATCAGCCCCACGCCCGCACCGTTAGACACGCCGAGCAGCCCGGGCTCCGCCAGAGGATTCTCAAACAACGCCTGCATAATGGTGCCGCACAGCGCCAGCGCGGCCCCCACCAGCATCACCGCGACGGTACGCGGCAGACGAATTTGCCAGACGAAGAGCTGTCCGTCAGGTCCCCACCAGCTTTCGGGCCCTATCCACCGGTCACCGGCGCAGAGGCTAACGCCTGCGGCGGCAATGAGCAGCAGCACCAGAAAAAGCAGGTGACGCCGATCGGAACGGTGCTGGAGATGGACATAATCAAGCATGTTTACGGTTTTCGTAGCGAGAGATGTAATTGATTTTACGGCGGGTTTGCCTGAGAGCGCAAAGAAAAAAGGCCGCGTGGGCGGCCTTTTTAGTTAGTTCATATTACTCTGCTTTGGGCGTTGCGTTTTCGACACGGCTTTTTAACTTCTGGCCGGGTCTGAAGGTCACCACGCGGCGGGCTGTAATGGGAATATCTTCCCCCGTCTTCGGGTTGCGGCCCGGACGTTGGTTTTTGTCTCGCAAATCAAAATTGCCAAAGCCGGAGAGTTTTACCTGCTCACCATTTTCCAGAGCACGACGGATCTCTTCGAAAAACAGCTCTACCAGCTCTTTGGCATCCCGTTTGCTAAGCCCAAGCTTATCAAACAGATATTCTGACATTTCAGCTTTTGTAAGCGCCATAGGTTCAATCCCTCAATGATGCCTGGAATCGCTCTTTTAATGCCTCTACACATTTGGCGACGGTAGCGGCAATCTCCTCTTCTTCGAGTGTACGGCTGGTATCCTGAAGGATCAGGCTGATAGCCAGGCTCTTAAAGCCCTCTGCTACGCCCTTGCCGCGGTACACGTCAAATAAGTTTACGCCAACTACCTGATTTACGCCAACTTTCTTACATTCGGCCAAAATATCTGCTGCGGGCACATTTTCCGCGACCACAACCGCGATATCACGGCGGTTTGCCGGGAAGCGGGAGACGTCCTGAGCCTGAGGAATCACGCGGTCTGCCACCAGGTTCCATTCCAGCTCAAACACGATGGTACGGCCATTCAGGTCCAGTTTACGCTCCAGCTCAGGGTGAACAACCCCAATAAAACCAATGCGTTTGCCGTCTAAATAGAGGGCGGCGCTCTGGCCTGGATGCAGGGCCGGAATGGCTTCTGCGCGGAATTCAATTTCAGATAATTTACCGGTCAGATCCAGAATCGCTTCCAGATCGCCCTTCATATCGTAGAAATCAACCGTGCCTTTTGCCAGGTCCCAGTGCTCTTCATAACGGTTACCGCTGATGGCGCCAGCCAGCATGAGATCCTGACGGATGCCTAAATTTGCCTGATTATCCGGTACAAAGCGCAAACCGCTTTCGAAAATTCGCACGCGGTTTTGCTGGCGATTCTGGTTGTAAACGATAGTGCCCAGCAGGCCCGTCCACAGGGACAGACGCATCGCGGACATTTCGCTGGAAATTGGGCTTGGCAGGATCAGCGCTTCCTGACCCGGGTGGATCAGCTGCTGCAGCTTTGGATCAACAAAGCTGTAGGTGATCACTTCCTGATAGCCTTTGTCGTTCAGCATGGTTTTCACACGCTTCAGGGACAGGTCGGCTTCACGGTGGGTGCCCATCACCAGACCTGCCTGCACAGGCTCGTCAGGGATGTTGTTGTAGCCATAAACACGGGCCACTTCTTCCACCAGATCTTCTTCAATTTCCATGTCGAAACGCCATGACGGCGCAACGGCTTTCCACTCGTCCTGACCTTCGGTTACGTCGCAACCCAGACGCTTCAGAATATCGGTCACCTGCGCGTCGGCAACGTGGTGCCCAATCAGGCGATCCAGCTTACTGCGACGCAGGGTGATGGTCGCACGCTTCGGCAGCGTGGCTTCGTTGGTGACGTCGATAACCGGGCCCGCTTCGCCGCCGCAGATGTCGATCAGCAGGCGAGTCGCACGCTCCATCGCTTTGTATTGCAGCGCAGGATCCACGCCGCGCTCGTAGCGGTGGGACGCATCGGTGTGCAGTCCGTGACGGCGTGCGCGACCAGTGATGGAAAGCGGGCTGAAGAACGCGCACTCCAGCAGGACGTTTTGCGTTTCGTCGTTGACGCCTGAATGCTCGCCTCCGAAGATACCGCCCATTGCCAGCGCTTTGCTGTGGTCAGCAATCACCAGGGTGTCGGCGTTCAGTTTCGCTTCGGTGCCGTCCAGAAGAACCAGGGTTTCGCCCTCTTTCGCCATGCGCACCACAATACCGCCTTCGATACGATCTTTATCGAAGGCGTGCATTGGCTGGCCCAGTTCCAGCAGAACGTAGTTAGTCACGTCAACCACGGCATCGATAGAGCGGATACCGCAGCGGCGCAGCTTCTCTTTCATCCACAGCGGGGTTGGCGCTTTCACATTGATGCCTTTCACCACGCGACCGAGGTAGCGCGGGCAGGCATCCGCAGCGTCAACCTGGATAGGCAGCACGTCACTGATGGTCGCTTCAACCGGGGCGATCTCCGGCGCGTTCAGCTCGGTCTGGTTCAGCACGGCAACGTCGCGCGCCACGCCGATGATCCCTAAGCAGTCAGCGCGGTTTGGCGTGACGCTGATTTCTATGGTGTTGTCATCAAGCTTCAGGTATTCGCGGATGTCAGTGCCGATTGGCGCATCCAGCGGCAGCTCAATGATGCCGTTGTGATCGTCGGAAATACCCAGCTCGGAGAAGGAACACAGCATGCCTTCAGACGGCTCGCCGCGCAGCTTAGCCGCTTTGATTTTGAAATCGCCCGGCAGTACCGCACCGACGGTCGCCACGGCCACTTTCAGCCCCTGGCGGCAGTTTGGCGCACCGCAGACGATATCCAGCAGACGGTCGCCGCCTACGTTTACTTTTGTTACGCGCAGTTTGTCCGCGTTAGGGTGCTGGCCGCACTCTACCACTTCGCCGACGACCACGCCGTTGAATGCCCCTGAAACCGGCTCAACGCCGTCCACTTCCAGACCTGCCATGGTGATCTGGTTAGAAAGCGCGTCGCTGTCCAGCGTGGTGTTCACCCACTCGCGTAACCACAGTTCACTGAATTTCATTGTTCTGTCCTGCCCTTATTTAAACTGTTTGAGGAAACGCAGATCGTTTTCGAAGAATGCACGTAAGTCGGTGACGCCATAGCGCAGCATGGTCAGACGCTCCATGCCCATACCGAAGGCGAAGCCGGAGTAAACTTCCGGATCGATACCCACGTTGCGCAGGACGTTTGGATGCACCATGCCGCAGCCCAGCACTTCCAGCCATTTGCCGTTTTTGCCCATCACGTCAACTTCCGCAGACGGTTCGGTGAACGGGAAGTAGGACGGACGGAAACGAACCTGCAGATCTTCCTCAAAGAAGTTGTTCAGGAAATCGTGCAGCGTGCCTTTCAGGTTGGTGAAGCTGATGTTTTTATCAACAATCAGACCTTCCATCTGGTGGAACATTGGGGTGTGGGTCTGATCGTAGTCGTTACGATAGACACGGCCCGGCGCGATAATACGGATTGGCGGCGCCTGATCCTTCATGGTACGGATCTGAACGCCGGAGGTCTGGGTACGCAGCAGACGCGTCGCGTCGAACCAGAAAGTGTCGTGGTCAGCGCGTGCCGGATGATGGCCAGGAATGTTCAGAGCATCGAAGTTGTGATAATCATCTTCGATTTCCGGGCCAGTCGCCACGGTAAAGCCGAGCTCACCGAAGAAACTTTCAATGCGATCGATGGTGCGGGTAACCGGGTGCAGACCGCCGTTCTCGATGCGGCGACCCGGCAGAGAAACGTCGATCGTCTCTGCGGCCAGACGCGCATTCAGCACCGCGCTTTCCAGCTCGGCTTTGCGTGCGTTCAGCGCCTGCTGTACCTGCTCTTTGGCTTCGTTAATCACCGCCCCCGCTGCCGGGCGCTCTTCTGGCGGCAGCTCACGCAGGGTTGTCATTTGAAGGGTCAGGTGCCCTTTCTTCCCAAGATATTCGACGCGGACATTGTCTAACGCGGCAACATCTGAGGCCTGATTAATGGCGGCTGTTGCACTGGCAACCAGCTCTGCGAGATGTGACATGATTTTCCTCATTATGTCGGTGCAGACACCGATTTGGTGGAGTTATTCTCTCAAATTCAGGCACAAAAAAAGCCTCCATCGGGAGGCTTATCTGGCGCTGTTTTTCGTTTCATCTTTCACGCGCTAGCCTCCTGAGGTCAGGTGCTAAAGTAAAAGAAGAAGCGGAAAATAGCAGCATTCATGCTTGCGTTACCTTGTTGGGTAAAAACCGTTGAGACCTTATTGAAAAGCCTGCACGGGTAAATGTCAATCTTCTTACAGGGTTATATGAAAAGAGGGAGCCAGGCCCCCTCTCTCAACTGGCTTATGCCAGTGCTGCTTTCGCTTTTTCGACCAGAGCGGTGAACGCTACTTTGTCGAATACTGCGATGTCAGCCAGGATCTTACGGTCGATTTCAACAGAGGCTTTTTTCAGGCCGTTGATGAATTTGCTGTAAGAAATACCGTTCTGACGTGCTGCTGCGTTGATACGCGCAATCCACAGTTGACGGAACTGACGCTTACGCTGACGACGGTCACGGTAAGCGTACTGACCTGCTTTGATAACAGCCTGGAAGGCAACGCGGTATACGCGTGAACGCGCACCGTAGTAGCCTTTAGCTTGTTTCAAAATTTTCTTGTGACGTGCACGTGCAATTACACCCCGTTTTACGCGAGCCATGTGTGCTCTCCTGTATCTATTCTAAGTTAAAAAAGTTAAACGAAACGACTTATGCGTACGGCAGGCACGCGATGACTAGGCCCAGATCGCCTTTAGAAACCATGGCTTTTGGACGCAGGTGACGTTTACGCTTGGTAGCTTTCTTAGTCAGAATGTGACGCAGGTTAGCGTGCTTGTGCTTAAAACCACCTTTACCGGTTTTTTTGAAGCGCTTAGCAGCACCGCGTACGGTCTTAATTTTTGGCATTTTAATAACTTCCACTTCGCATTGTTAAATAAACGAAACATAGGCGAACAAAACCTATGAAACCCGAAGGCTCCACAGATTTTGCTGCTTGAAGGCCTTACTGTTTCTTCTTAGGAGCGAGCACCATGATCATCTGGCGGCCTTCGATCTTCGTAGGGAAGGATTCGACTACTGCCAGTTCACTCAGATCGTCACGGACGCGGTTAAGCACTTCCATACCAATCTGTTGGTGGGCCATCTCACGACCGCGGAAACGCAGTGTGATCTTGGCCTTATCGCCATCTTCCAGAAAGCGAATCAGGCTGCGGAGTTTTACCTGATAATCGCCATCGTCGGTACCAGGACGGAATTTAATTTCCTTAACCTGGATAACTTTTTGCTTCTTCTTCTGTTCCTTAGAAGACTTACTCTTTTCATAAAGGAACTTGCCGTAGTCCATGATACGACAAACTGGCGGTTCGGCGTTAGGGCTGATTTCAACTAAATCTACTCCAGCTTCTTCAGCCTTTTCGATTGCTTCTCTCAGACTCACAATCCCCAGCTGCTCGCCTTCCAGACCTGTTAAGCGAACTTCCTGGGCGCGAATCTCGCCATTGATACGATTCGGACGTGCCGTTTGAACTCGTTTTCCGCCTTTAATACCTTATTCCTCCAGTTGTTGAAGACTGCGGCTGCGAATCTCTTGTTGCAGCTTCTCAATCACTTCACTTACGTCCAGGCTGCCCAGGTCTTTACCACGGCGGGTGCGAACGGCAACTTTGCCTGCTTCCACCTCTTTATCACCACAGACCAACATATACGGGACACGACGTAAAGTGTGCTCGCGGATTTTAAAGCCAATCTTCTCATTTCTCAAGTCTGCTTTTACGCGAATGCCCGCATTTTGTAGTTTCTGCGTCAATTCTTTAACGTAATCTGCCTGAGAATCGGTAATGTTCATCACCACCACCTGCACCGGCGCAAGCCAGGTTGGGAAGAAGCCGGCGAACTCTTCGGTCAGGATGCCGATGAAGCGCTCCAGAGAACCGAGAATGGCGCGGTGAATCATTACCGGCACCTGACGCTCGTTGTCTTCGCCAACATAAGAGGCGCTTAAACGCTGCGGCAGGGAGAAGTCCAGCTGTACAGTACCGCACTGCCATGCGCGATCGAGGCAGTCATACAGGGTAAATTCAATTTTCGGACCGTAGAATGCGCCCTCGCCCAGCTGGTATTCGAACGGAATGCCGTTCTCTTCCAGCGCCACGGCGAGATCCGCTTCTGCGCGATCCCAGGTCTCATCGCTACCGATACGTTTTTCCGGACGCGTTGAGAGTTTGACCACGATCTTCTCGAAGCCAAAGGTGCTGTACATATCGTAGACCATACGAATACAGGCGTTAACTTCATCACGGACCTGATCTTCGGTACAGAAGATATGCGCATCATCCTGCGTAAAGCCACGCACGCGCATCAGACCGTGCAGCGCACCTGATGGCTCGTTACGGTGGCAGCTACCGAACTCCGCCATACGCAGCGGCAGGTCGCGGTAGGATTTCAGACCCTGATTGAAGATCTGAACGTGGCCCGGGCAGTTCATTGGCTTGATGCAGTATTCACGGTTCTCAGAGGAGGTGGTGAACATCGCATCCTTGTAGTTGTCCCAGTGGCCGGTTTTTTCCCACAGCACACGGTCCATCATGAACGGGCCTTTCACTTCCTGATACTGGTACTCTTTCAGCTTGGAGCGTACGAAGGTTTCCAGTTCACGGAAGATGGTCCAGCCGTCGTTATGCCAGAACACCATACCCGGCGCTTCTTCCTGCATGTGGTACAGGTCAAGCTGCTTGCCGATTTTACGGTGGTCACGCTTCGCGGCCTCTTCCAGGCGCAGCAGGTAAGCGTTCAGGGCTTTTTTATCGGCCCATGCGGTACCATAGATACGCTGCAACATCTTGTTGTTGCTGTCGCCGCGCCAGTAGGCGCCTGCGATCTTCATCAGCTTAAAGTGATGACAGAAGCGCATGTTCGGCACGTGCGGTCCACGGCACATGTCGACGTATTCTTCGTGATGGTACAAGCCAGGCTTGTCATCATGCGAAATGTTTTCGTCAAGAATCGAGACTTTATAGCTCTCGCCGCGCTTCACGAAGGTTTCACGCGCTTCGTGCCAGCTGACTTTCTTCTTGATGACGTCATAGTTCGTTTCGGCGAGCTCGTGCATACGTTTTTCGAGCGCGTCGATATCTTCCTGAGTCAGGGTATGGTCAAGGTCAACGTCGTAGTAGAAACCATTATCGATAACCGGACCGATCGCCATTTTGGTGTTTGGCCACAGCTGTTTGATGGCATGGCCCAACAGGTGCGCGCAGGAGTGACGAATGATCTCCAGACCTTCTTCATCTTTTGCGGTGATGATGGCCAGTGTTGCATCGTTTTCGATCAGATCGGAGGCATCCACCAGCTCACCGTTGACACGGCCGGCGATGGTCGCTTTCGCGAGACCAGGACCGATGTCCAGGGCAACATCCATTGGGCTAACAGCGCGGTCGAAATGGCGTTGGCTGCCATCAGGAAGAGTAATTACAGGCATTTTATATCCTTATTTGCAGTGATGCCCCACACATAAGAGCATATACAAAGAAAATAATCGTGATTTGACAATAGATTACGACACCATCTGACCAACAATCGTCAAATTGGTTCGTCATCATTCACCTGCCGGAAAATCAGACAACGCCGGATATACGGCAAGCCTTGCAATGTTAACACTAACAAAAGGGAGATTGCACCCTCTGCTGGCAGATTGATGTGCTGGCACTTTCGCATGAATTTGCAGGTTGCATATTCCCGGCGCTCGCAATTTAGAAATGCAGAGCTACTCTTGAACAGGTCTTTAAACCCAAAGGTGCATACCATGAACGTATCCAGTAGAACGGTTGTGATATTGAACATCCTTTCCGCCACAGGTTTATTGTTGATTCTCGCCGAACGATTCCACTGGTTCTGAACCGCCCCCTATGCTGGCATAACCCAATCGTTCCTGCGAAGGGGCATATTCAGGCCCTGTTTGGTAGACTGTGGATATCAACGAACAAGGATTAGGTTATGCCAACAAAACGATTTGCCGTAAAACACTGGAAAATGGTGCTGGTGCTGATTGCCATATGCGGCGCAATGCTGTTACTCCGTTGGGCAGCGATGATTTGGGGTTAGGGGCGAGTAGAGCTCATCAGAAGGGACGTCACAAGATCAGAGAGAATAAACGGGCCGACATTATCATCGGCCCGTTTTTATTACATTCTATAACCCAGTGAAACCGTGGTTCTGCGGTCGGTATGATCCGGTGCAGACTCTGGTGGTGAAGAGTTCCAGGTCACGTTGTAGGCGACTTTCAGACCAAAGTGTTCGTTGATGGCCACGTTGAGCGCCGTCTCAGAGTTCAGCGTCGTGTCGTCGGCACCAAATACAGAAACACCCTGTGTAAATTTGGTGTTATCAGTCATCTGCCAGGCATAGGTACCAGAAGCGTAACCGAGCGGTTGAGTTTTGGTATCGCCATTGGTGTACTCGTCATAACGCACACCGGGACCGAATTCAAAACGGAGGCTGTGTACCGGACCGTTCAGGAACTGACGACCATAACCCGCGGTGAACACGTCACGCTGGCGATAACCATTGTAACGGTCGGTTAACCAGCTTGCCTGACCAAACAGGTAGTCATAGTCGGTCATGTTGTAACGGCTACGTCCGCCTACCGCATATTTCTCGGAAGAGCGTTCGTCATTAGCGGACGTATTGCTGGCATTACCCCACAGAGACCAGGCGGTGGTATTACCGTACCAGGTGAGCGTACTGTCCGCCGTCAGAGAAGAGCTTTTGGTGTTACCGGATTGTGCCAGGTACCCCGCGTTCAGGTTGCCTTCAAACGGTTTTTTCGCGGTGGAGGGATCGTCCATGACAGTAAAAACGGAATCATCGGCGGTCGCGTTCATAGCCGCAAACACGCCACCCGCCAGCATCAGTGCAGCGGGCACTGTCTTTAAAAGCTTCATTTTATTAAGGAGTCCGTACAACAAAAAAAGAGACCACACGGTCCCGGAATCTTTCTTGAGGATCAATGACAAGGCGTCCAGAGAAAGGTAACAAATTATAAAAAGCCGCAAATAACATAGCAATGTTTTCTTATTTCATTTTTTGAATAAGAACGATCCCAAAAAGCGTTTTATTTTATATGTCTCCGGCCTCACTTTTATTCACTATTCATATTTAAAATCATACTGTTATTTACATTGCCTTCCTGACAAATGGTGCCAGACTAAAAGGAACCCATGCTAAAAGGAGGTAATGATGGTACCTATCTACACCCTGACGCTCTCCCCTTCCCTTGATTCCGCCACCCTGACGCCGCAGATTTATCCGGAAGGTAAATTGCGCTGTAGCGCCCCGGTCTTTGAGCCCGGCGGTGGCGGTATCAACGTGGCGCGCGCCATTACCCACCTCGGCGGCAAAGCCACGGCCATTTTCCCCGCAGGCGGTGCTACCGGTGAACACCTGGTCTCCCTGCTTGCAGATGAACAGGTGGCCGTAGAGACCGTCGAGGCGAAAGACTGGACGCGGCAAAACCTGCATGTTCACGTGGAATCCAGCGGCGAGCAGTACCGGTTTGTCATGCCGGGCGCGAAACTCACCGATGACGAGTTTCGTCAGCTTGAAGAGAAAGTGCTGACGATAGAAAGCGGCGCGCTGCTGGTGGTCAGCGGCAGCCTGCCGCCCGGCGTCAGCACGGAAAAATTAACCGCGCTGATTCAGGCGGCGCAGCAACGCGGTATCCGCTGCATCGTCGACAGCAGCGGCGAGGCCCTGCAAGCGGCCTTAGTGCCGGGCAATCTTGAGCTGGTCAAACCCAACCAGAAAGAGTTAAGCGCGCTGGTCAACCGAGACTTGACGCAGCCTGACGATGTGCGCACCGCCGCGCAGGAGCTGGTACGCAGCGGCAAAGCGCGACGCGTGGTGGTTTCCCTCGGTCCGCAGGGGGCACTGGCCGTCGATGAAACGTCGTCCGTTCAGGTTGTTCCACCGCCGATGAAGAGCCAGAGCACGGTTGGCGCGGGTGACAGCATGGTGGGTGCGATGACGCTTAAACTTGCGCAGGGTGCGTCACTGCTGGAGATGACGCGCTACGGCGTGGCGGCGGGTAGCGCCGCCACCATCAACCAGGGCACGCGCCTCTGTTCGCTGGCCGATACGCAAAAAATCGTCGATTACCTGTCCCGAAATTAACGTCTGTTCCCCTTCATCTGCATGAAGGGGAACGTCATCCCCGAGTCGCCAAACGCAAACTATCGACTATGCTAAGAAAACTTCCATGATAACAATGAGGTGAATTATGAGCAGTGGTGACATCACTCGTTATGTCGTAACCGTCAACCTTCATGAGGCATCGCTTACCGAGCTAAATGAGCTCAACAATGCCTTCACCCGGGCTAATTTTCTCCTCACCCTGACGGATGACGAAGGCAATATTCATGATTTAGGCACTCTGACATTTGGCCTGATCGGCGCGCTTAATAAAGAAGAGGTCCATGCGCTGGCCGCCAGCCTGGTGGAAAGTGTGACCGACAAGCCAGCCGAAATTGACGTCGACACCTGGGAAAGCTGGCAGAAAAAAGAACAATAAGTGCCCTGTATGAAATTAAACCGCTCAGGTGTGCGTTAGTTCGTATTTTTTTACCGCAATAATGCGCTAACTTTATGATCTGGCAGACAACATGGGAGAGTCAACATGTGGCAGGCTATCAGTCATCTTTTAAGTGAGCAGCTGGGTGAAGGTGAAATTGAACTGCGTAACGAACTGCCAGGCGGAGAGATCCACGCCGCGTGGCATTTACGCTACGCAGGGCGCGATCTCTTCGTAAAATGCGATGAACGCGAGCTGCTTCCGATATTTACCGCCGAAGCCGATCAGCTGGAGCTGTTGTCGCGCAGTAAAACGGTGACGGTCCCGCAGGTTCTGGCCGTCGGTAGCGACCGCGATTACAGTTTTCTGGTCATGGAATATCTCCCCGCCCGTCCGCTGGATGCCCATAACGCTTTCATTCTTGGCCAGCAGCTAGCGCGCCTCCATCAGTGGAGCGACCAGCCGCAGTTTGGCCTTGATTTTGACAACGATCTCTCCACCACGCCACAGCCCAATGCCTGGCAGCGTCGCTGGTCGACGTTTTTTGCCGAGCAGCGCATTGGCTGGCAGCTTGAGCTTGCCGCCGAGAAAGGGCTGGAGTTTGGCAATATTGATGCCATCGTCGAGCACGTGCAGCAGCGCCTGGCCTCCCACCAGCCTCAGGCGTCTCTGCTCCACGGTGATTTGTGGTCCGATAACTGCGCGCTGGGGCCCAACGGCCCCTATATCTTCGACCCGGCCTGCTACTGGGGCGACCGTGAGTGCGATCTTGCCATGCTGCCGCTGCATCCTGAACAACCGCCGCAGATATACGACGGGTATCAGTCGGTTTCGCCCCTGCCGCCCGGCTTCCTCGATCGTCAACCGGTGTATCAGCTTTATACGCTGATGAACCGCGCCATACTTTTTGGTGGGGAACACCTGGTTAACGCCCAGCGGGCGCTTGAGCGCATGCTTGCCGCCTGAGACGCGAACGGGTGGCTTTGCCGCCACCCGTATCGGTTACAGAAAACCGAGCAGTGAGAAGAAGAAGTATCCTGCCACAATGATAGTCACGGGAAGGATATAGAGCGGGAAGATTTGCAGGAAAATGGTGTGGCGCGGCACAACAATGCGGGATTCAATCTGCTCCCGGCTCATGCCTTCCGGGCCTTTGGCCTGCTCCAGAATGAGCTGGTCCTCGACGCCCTCGCGTAAGAAGCGCGTCTGACGGCTCATTCGCGCGCCAGAGGCCTGCAGCGCCAGCGCAACAAAGATCAGGGCGTAGATCACCCAAAAGCCGATATTCAGCTGATGCTGAAAATCCGGGGTCGGTGAGTTAAACCAGAAGACATTCAAGAATGGCGTATTAAAACGCATCATCTCAATCATCACATGCGCAAAATCAAGCATAACCGCATTGATACCCGGCTGTTTTTCGCTGTGATCGTACATAAATTTGAGTACAGAAATCAGCGTAGAAATGACGGCAGGAATAAAAATCACCCAGCCAGCAATACGTTTTAAGACCGCAATGCGTCCAGCTTGTTGATACGTCATCAGTTCCTCTTCATAAAGACGCGTTATTTGTGCCTAAGTCTACCTGCTGGTCATCAATTTCGCCCGCTCTTTAAAAGCAATATGCTAAATTGCAGAGTGTGCTTAGCACTTATCGTCTGTCGAACACCCTGGATAAGGAGACGTTGTGATGTCGACACCGCGCCAAATTCTTGCCGCAATTTTTGACATGGATGGATTACTGATCGATTCCGAACCGTTGTGGGATCGCGCCGAACTGGAGGTCATGGCCAGCCTGGGCGTGGACATCAGCCGCCGTAATGACCTTCCCGATACGCTGGGCCTGCGCATCGATATGGTGGTTGACCTGTGGTATGCCCAACAGCCGTGGGCTGGACCGGGTCGTGATGAAGTGACCGCGCGCATTATCAGCCGCGCCATTTCGCTGGTAGAAGAGAGCAAGCCGTTGCTGCCCGGCGTACGTGAGGCCGTCGCGCTGTGTAAAGCCCAGGGACTCAAGGTCGGCCTGGCCTCGGCGTCACCGCTGCATATGCTGGAAAAAGTGCTCATCATGTTTGAACTGCGCGACAGTTTCGACGCGCTGGCGTCCGCTGAGAAATTGCCTTACAGCAAGCCGCACCCGCAGGTCTATCTGGACTGTGCCGCTAAGCTCGGCGTGGATCCCCTCAACTGCGTTGCGCTGGAAGATTCCGTTAACGGCATGATAGCGTCTAAAGCCGCGCGGATGCGCTCCATTGTGGTGCCTGCGGAAGAAGGCCGCCACGATCCCCGGTTTGCCCTTGCCGATGTGAAGCTGATTTCACTGGCAGAACTCACGGCGCATCACCTGCGGGGCGGTTAAGACCCTCCTGCAGTTTGTGACAAACAGTTACACCGTCACCTCTTCCGCCTACTGTATAAAAACCCTATACTGTATGAATTGACAGTTTTATGGGTTTTATCATGACGGCGGAAGGCCACCTGCTTTTTTCTATCGCGTGCGCAGTATTTGCCAAAAACGCTGAACTCACCCCCGTGCTGGCACAGGGGGACTGGTGGCATATCGTCCCTTCCGCCGTATTGACCTGTCTGCTGCCCGACATTGACCATCCCAAGTCCTTCCTCGGACAGCGCCTGAAGTGGGTGTCGAAACCCATCGCTCGCGCGTTCGGCCACCGGGGGTTTACGCACAGCCTGCTGGCCGTGTTTGGCCTGCTGACGCTTTTCTATTTAAAAGTGCCCGAAAGCTGGATCGTCCCCGGTGATGCCATCCAGGGGATGGTGCTGGGCTATCTGAGCCATATTCTGGCCGATATGCTGACGCCTGCGGGCGTACCGCTGCTGTGGCCCTGCCGCTGGCGCTTCCGTTTTCCCATCCTCGCACCGCAGAAAGGGAACCAGCTTGAGCGCGTCTTGTGCATGGCGCTGTTTGCTTACGCCGTCTGGATGCCGCAAACGTTGCCCGAAAACAGTGCAGTCCGCTGGTCTTCCCAGATGATTAATTCGCTGCAATTTCAGTTCAATCGCTTTATTCATCACCAGATTGAACAGTAAACCAACAAAACTATCCCATTTGTCATAACCCATTCCATTTGGATATAAGCGCGACATCACACTTCTGCTAACCTTCCGCCAACAGGATCGGTAAAAACCGACCCGATAATAAATCAGGAGAACGGGGATGAATTTTCCACTCATCGCGAACGTCGTTGTGTTCGTTGTATTGCTATTGCTTCTCGCGCAGGCGCGCCATAAACAGTGGAGCCTGGCGAAAAAGGTGCTGGTTGGTCTGGCCATGGGTGTCGTATTTGGTCTGGCATTACAGGCTATTTATGGCTCCGATAATCCAGTACTGAAAGATTCCATTCAGTGGTTCAACATTGTCGGTAACGGCTATGTTCAGCTGCTGCAGATGATCGTTATGCCGCTGGTGTTCGCCTCTATTCTGAGCGCCGTTGCCCGCCTGCATAACGCGACCCAGTTGGGAAAAATCAGTTTCCTGACCATTGGTACGCTACTGTTCACCACGCTGATTGCCGCGCTGGTGGGTGTGCTGGTCACTAACCTGTTTGGCCTGACCGCAGAAGGTCTGGTTCAGGGTACCGCTGAAACGGCGCGTCTGACCGCGATTCAGACCAACTACGTCGGTAAAGTGGCTGACCTGACCGTGCCGCAGATGGTGCTCTCCTTCATTCCGAAGAACCCGTTTGCTGACCTGACCGGTGCGAGCCCAACCTCCATCATCAGCGTGGTTATTTTCGCCGCGTTCCTGGGCGTGGCGGCGCTGAAGCTGCTGAAAGACGATGCGCCAAAAGGCGAACGCGTGCTGACCGCGATTGATACCCTGCAAAGCTGGGTGATGAAGCTGGTTCGTCTGGTCATGCAGCTCACCCCTTACGGCGTGCTGGCGCTGATGACCAAAGTGGTTGCCGGCTCTAACCTGCAGGACATCATTAAGCTGGGCAGCTTCGTTGTCGCCTCTTACCTGGGCCTTGGCATTATGTTCGTGGTACACGGCATCCTGCTGGGCGTGAACGGCGTCAGCCCGCTGAAATACTTCCGTAAGGTCTGGCCGGTACTGACCTTTGCCTTCACCAGCCGTTCCAGCGCCGCGTCTATTCCGCTGAACGTTGAAGCTCAGACTCGTCGTCTGGGCGTGCCTGAATCCATCGCCAGCTTCTCTGCCTCCTTTGGTGCCACCATTGGTCAGAACGGCTGTGCGGGTCTGTACCCGGCGATGCTGGCGGTAATGGTTGCTCCTACAGTCGGCATTAACCCGCTGGATCCGGTCTGGATCGCCACGCTGGTCGGGATTGTCACCGTAAGCTCCGCAGGCGTTGCGGGCGTTGGCGGCGGTGCTACCTTCGCCGCGCTGATTGTGCTGCCTGCGCTGGGCCTGCCCGTGACGCTGGTTGCCCTGCTGATCTCCGTTGAGCCGTTGATCGACATGGGCCGTACCGCGCTGAACGTCAGCGGCTCCATGACCGCCGGTACGCTGACCAGCCAGTGGCTGAAGCAGACCGACAAAGCGATTCTGGAAAGTGAAGACGACGCCGAACTGGCGCATCGTTAATCGCTGTAGATATAAAAAAACCGCCAACAGGCGGTTTTTTTATGGCTGTTATTCTTCAACCTCTTCATCCTGGCGGATCTGCATCGCCCACCGCTGTGCGGACTCCGGCACCGTAAAGGTGGGAGAGCGACGGAAATGTTCGCCGATCAGCACAAAGGCCACGTATTTCCCCCGTAACTGCCACACATCGCGAAAACCCTCCACTTTCAGGGCATGGTCTGGCGGCGCGGGCTCAACGCGGGGCACATAGCTAATAACCTGGCGGTTTTGTTGACGAAGAGGTTTCATAAGCAACGGATTCACTAAAGCAAATTCTTGAAGCAGGAAAATTCTATGATAGCCGATCCTGCTGCCTTCCGTCGCGCTCCGAGTGGGTGAGATGGCTCCTTTCGTTAATGATGGCATGTGAAAACTCTTAGTTCGCGAGCCATTTCACGACATTGTTCTATCCTTAATAGGGTTTTTAGCAATGGATAAAGGAGAAGCGTGCAATGTCGAACAAAGATAAAACACATCAATCACCGATTCATGGCACTGAAGAATCTCAACCGGGCATGGACTCTCTCGCCCCTTCTGACGGCTCTCACCGCCCCTCCCCGGGCCCTTCCGCACCAGGCGAACAGCCTACCGCACCGGGAAGCATGAAATCCCCGGATACGGGAAACGATAAGCTGAAATCGCTTGAGCCACACCGTAAAGGCGGCGAAGGTTTTGCGCTCACCACCAATCAGGGCGTGCGCATTGCTGACGATCAGAACTCACTTCGCGCAGGCTCGCGCGGGCCAACCCTGCTGGAAGACTTCATTCTGCGGGAAAAAATCACCCATTTTGACCACGAGCGGATACCGGAACGCATCGTCCACGCACGCGGTTCCGCTGCGCACGGCTACTTTCAGCCCTACAAGAGCCTGAAGGCGATCACCAAAGCGGATTTCCTCTCCGACCCGGACAAGATAACGCCGGTGTTTGTGCGTTTCTCCACCGTACAGGGCGGTGCGGGCTCGGCGGATACGGTGCGTGATATCCGCGGCTTTGCCACAAAGTTTTATACCGAAGAGGGTATTTTCGATCTGGTCGGCAATAACACGCCGGTGTTTTTCATTCAGGACGCGCATAAATTTCCTGACTTTGTCCATGCGGTAAAACCGGAGCCCCACTGGGCCATACCGCAGGGACAAAGTGCGCACGACACCTTCTGGGACTATGTCTCCCTGCAGCCTGAAACCTTACACAACGTGATGTGGGCGATGTCAGACCGCGGGATCCCCCGCAGCTACCGCACCATGGAGGGGTTTGGCATCCATACCTTCCGGATGATCAACGCCGAGGGGAAAGCCACGTTTGTCCGTTTCCACTGGAAGCCGGTGGCGGGTAAAGCCTCGCTCGTGTGGGACGAGGCGCAGAAGCTGACCGGGCGCGATCCGGACTTCCATCGCCGCGAGCTCTGGGAATCCATTGAAGCGGGCGACTTCCCGGAATACGAGCTGGGCCTGCAGCTCATCCCGGAAGAGGACGAATTTAAGTTCGATTTCGACCTTCTGGACCCGACGAAGCTGATCCCGGAAGAGCTGGTACCGGTGCAGCTGGTGGGTAAAATGGTGCTCAACCGCAACCCGGATAACTTCTTTGCCGAAAACGAGCAGGCCGCGTTCCACCCGGGGCATATCGTGCCGGGGCTGGACTTCACCAACGATCCGCTCCTGCAGGGACGCCTGTTCTCCTATACCGATACGCAGATTAGCCGTCTGGGCGGGCCGAACTTCCACGAAATTCCGATTAACCGCCCAACCTGCCCGTACCACAACTTCCAGCGCGACGGGATGCACCGTCAGGATATTGATACCAACCCGGCGAACTATGAGCCGAACTCCATCAACGATAACTGGCCGCGTGAAACGCCTCCCGGACCGAAACGCGGTGGATTCGAATCCTATCAGGAGCGTATCGATGGCAATAAAATTCGCGAGCGCAGCCCCTCGTTCGGCGAGTATTACGCCCACCCTCGCCTGTTCTGGAACAGCCAGACGCCGATTGAGCAACAGCACATCATCGGCGGCTTCAGCTTTGAGCTGAGTAAAGTGGTGCGCACCTACATCCGCGAGCGCGTGGTCGATCAGCTGGCGCATATTGATGTTCAGCTTGCCCAGAGCGTCGCGGACAACCTGGGCATTACGCTGACCGACGAGCAGCGTAACCTCGCTCCGCCGAAAGAGGTTAACGGCGTGAAGAAAGATCCGTCGCTTAGCCTGTATGCGGTGCCGGGCGGCTCGATTAAAGGCCGCGTGGTTGCCATTCTGCTGAACGACAAAACCCGCGCCAGCGACGTGCTGGGGATCATGCAGGCGCTAAAAACCCAGGGCGTGCATGCCAAACTGCTCTATTCCCGCATGGGTGAACTGACGGCCGACGATGGTTCTGTGCTGCCGGTCGCGGCGACCTTTGCCGGTGCGCCATCGCTCACCGTCGATGCGGTGATTGTGCCGGGCGGAGATCTTGCCAGTCTGCTGACCAACGGCGACGCCGTCTATTATCTGCTGGAAGCCTATAAGCACCTGAAACCGATCGCGCTGTCCGGCGATGCGCGACAGTTTAAAGCGCAGCTGAAGGTGGCCGATCAGGGTGAGGACGGCATTGTCGAGGGCGATAACGTTGACGATGCCTTCATGACGAAGCTGTTTGATTTGCTCGCCGCGCACCGCGTCTGGTCGCGAAGCAGCAAGGTCGATCAGATTCCGGCGTAAAAAAAGCCCGGTGGCGGCTTCGCCTTACCGGGCCTACAAGAGTTAGCAGGTCGTTCGTAGGCCGGGTAAGGCGAAGCCGCCACCCGGCAACTCTTACAGCTCCCTGAATGTCCCCAACCGATATCCGCGCTCGGCAATCGCGTATTTCAGCGAGGCCGACGTCAGCACGTCCAGCTCCGCCAGCCGCGGCCAACAGTAGGCACTTTTACGCACGGTGTTATCGACAAAGGCAGGATGCGCCATCACTTCTACCGACGTTTCACCGCGGGCAGCGGAATCATCCAGCACCTTCAGGAACAGCGCTTCGCTGATCTCTTCTCCGTAAAACGCGCTGCTGAACCCCTCAGTGGACGTAACAGCGCAGTCCGGCAATCCGTGCACATTGCGATCCACGCGCATCGCCACGCCTTTGCGCTGTGCAAACCCGGCGACAAGCGGGAAAATCGCCGGGATCATATGCACGTGGTGATGGCTGTCGATGTGCGTCGGCGCCTGACCAAACACATCAACGAAGCGGTTGAACTGACAGTCCAGCTCGCGGGCAATCTCTTCAAGCGGCAGAGCACCCTGCTCCGCCCGTTCCCAAATCCATTTACCCAGCTGGCCGTCGCGCGTCAGGCCCGGCATTGGCGAAAGCGGCATCCCGAGCGTCAGCACAAAATGCATGCCGACGCCCAGCTCTGGCACCTCGCGGCTCAGCTGCGCCGCGTGTTCAACCGCCTCAGCGTTAACCAGCGCCGTTGTAGAGGTCACAACCCCCCGGCGACAGGCTTCAATAATGCCGTAGTTCTGGCCTTTCGAGAGGCCAAAATCATCAGCATTAACGATCAGCAGGTTTTCCATTGTGCGTCCTCTTATTACTGTTGGAACTTCAGCTTCTCGATCGTGGCGGCAAAGTTCGGCAACCACTTTTCATGCGCCAGGATCATCTCGCTGGCCAGCTGCTCCGCGTCGCGGTCAGAATGCACCAGCGGGCTGAGGTTCAGGGCCAGCAGCACGTCATTGAGCTCACCGCTCAGCGCCGCGTTGCTTGCCGCCACTTCAAAGCCTTTGATGGTGTGGATCAGCCCCATGACCTTGTCATCGAAGTGGGTGATGCGTGGATGCGGTTTAGCGCCCTCGCGCCCCAGGATGCAGGTCATTTCGACGGCCCAGTCAGCCGGAATATTGTCGACATGGCCGTGGTGCGGCACGTTGACATAGTGCTCCGCCTGCTTGTCGTTGTAGATGGCGTTGATCACTTCACACGCCGCATCGGAGTAATAGGCCCCGCCGCGCTGCTCCAGCTCTTTCGGTTTGACGTTCAGGTTCGGGTCTTTATACAAATCGAACAGCTGCTTTTCGACCTTCTGAACGATCTGCGCGCGCGCGCCGCCCTTATAATACTCGCCCATTTCGATGGCCAGCATCTCTTTCTGCTTGAAGTAGTAAAGCAGGTACGAGCAAGGCAGCAGATTCAGCGAGCGGATCAGCCCTTCGCTGAACGGCAGGTCAAAGATGTTTTTCACCGATGCCGCCGTCAGACGACCGGAGGCTACGCCGTCGAGGAGCTCGGCAAAGCGCGATTCCCCGTTCACGATGACATCTTTAATAAACACCATGTGGTTCAGGCCGAACAGATCGATGGAGAGATCGTCGTTGTCGGTCAGCGCCAGCACGTCGCGGATGAACATCTTCATGCCGATCGGAATATTACAGACGCCGATAAAGCGTTTGAAGTTCGTATGACGATAGACCGCCTCGGTCACCATACCGGCCGGGTTGGTGAAGTTAATGACCCACGCGTTCGGGCAGATCTCCTGCACGTCTTTGACGATGTCGAAAATCACCGGGATAGTGCGCAGTCCTTTAAACAGGCCGCCCGCGCCGTTGGTCTCCTGCCCCAGATACCCGTGGCTCAGGGGAATACGCTCGTCCAGCTCACGCGCTTTCAGCTGGCCGACGCGCAGCTGGGTGATGACGAAATCCGCATCTTTCAGCGCCAGACGACGATCGAGGGTTTTATGCACGGTCAGAGGCACGCCCGCTTTTTCCACCATGCGCTTGCACAGGTCGAAAATAATATTCAGCTTCTCCTGACCTTCCTCAACGTCCACCAGCCATAATTCGCTGACCGGTAATTCATGATAACGTTTCAGGAAACCTTCGAG
The DNA here is from genome assembly GCF_052983755.1 of Enterobacter sp. CFEC122. NCBI lineage: Bacteria > Pseudomonadati > Pseudomonadota > Gammaproteobacteria > Enterobacterales > Enterobacteriaceae > Enterobacter > Enterobacter sp. CFEC122. Next base: position 104,404 of record NZ_JBRIQR010000011.1, read on the forward strand.
TAATTCCGGGGTATAGCTGCTGCCGCCACCAATGGTTACGACTTTTAATTTCTTCTGCATAATATCTCCCTTAGCGTATCAGGTTAATCGCCTGCAAGGTATAGCGTGCTCTTCCCGCTATTTGGGCAAGCCATTAAAGCAATATTCGTGGCGGGTAATCCGCCGACAGTTAATTAATTACCGTCAAATTTTTCCGGTAACTGTTCGGTGTGAATGACGTCAATTTCTTAAAGGTTTTAATAAACAGGCTGGGGCTGCTGTATCCTGACTCGTATGCAATATCGGTGACAGAATAGTTGGTAATTTCCAGCTGTTTTTTAGCAAAATTAATGCGGATTTCATTAATAATTTGCACGGGCGTTTTACGGTAATAACGCTGCGTCGCGCGGGTCAGATATTCCTGGGATTTGCCCGACAGGGAGACCATATTTTCCAGCGCATTTTCGCTGAACTGGCTTTTATCGTGCATCAGCTCAACGGTGCTGCGCAGCCATTGCGGAATATCATCCGTCACCTGCTGCTCTTCACGATGATGGCGTAGCCGGTTCATCACGTAGAAGGTCACCGTTTCAATAAACTCATCAAATTCATTGTCGCGGAAGTTAAGCGAGGCGATAACCGTTTCAATCCAGGTCATGAACTCGTTTTTGACGCGATAAACCTGAGAGGCCACAAAGCAGAACGGCACCAGCGGCAGATAGTGCTTCTCGAAGAAACGTCTGCTGACGCCCACATTCAGAATGCGGGTGGCACCAAATTCGTAAAAGCTCTGGTGATAAGATCCCATCGGCAGGAAGACAAAATCCCCTCGTTCAAGCAGAACGCGCTTACCGTTGATCTCCTGGTAGTAGCGGCCGGTCAGAACAATCGTGAACTCGTAGTAGTCATGCTGATGCAGACCGCTGGCGCTCTCCGTTTTGTTGTAGATAACCACGTGAAAATTTTTGCCATTAAACAGCTGCTGTTCAAGTGCGGTTTTAATTTCCATCGTGCTGACCTCCTGCTACTCAGTCTGACTTACTGCATCTTCTCGTGAAGCTCAATGAGCTCCGCCACCAGCTCGCGTGCCAGCATCGAGGTCATCAGGTGATCCTGCGCGTGGACCAGCACCAGGCTGACCTTCATCTTCCCTTCGCCCTGATCGCTTTCAATCAGCTTCGTCTGTACCAGGTGCGCTTCGTTCAGCGCCGTGCGGGACTGTTCCATCATGGTTTTCGCCGCGGCAAAATCCCCCTGCTTGGCCTGCTTCAGCGCGGCGTAGGCCAGGCTGCGGGCCTGCCCGGAGTTGATGATAAGCCCCATCACCACTTCTTCGAGATCGTTCTCGACGGCGTCGTCTGCGACAATATTATCCAAATCTAACATCTTTAAGCTCCTTGTGGCTGGCGCGGGTCTCCCCGCGCCGTCAATCTTAGAATTTCAGTGAGAGGGCGATATCCTCTTCGCTCTCTTCTTCATCAATGATGGTGGCGGCTTTGTTCGCAATCGCCACGAACGGCATGTACAGCAGGGTGGCAATTCCGAGGTTAAATATCGCCAGCAGGAAGGCTGCGACGCTGCCGTTGGTGTTGAAGAAGGCGCCCAGACCCGCTGGCATGGTCCACGGTACAATGTTGGTGACCGGTGGAATGATGCCCATGTAATACGCCGTCAGGGTGATAGCGGCCAGCAGCGGCTGAACCAGGATGAACGGAATGAACATGACCGGGTTCATGATGATTGGCAGACCGAACAGAATCGGTTCGTTAATCTGGAAGATGCCTGATGGCAGCGCCAGCTTCGCGACCTGACGGTAGTCTGCGCGACGAGAGACAATAAAGACCGCGATGATCAGACCCAAGGTTGCCCCGGTACCGCCCAGGAAGATATAGGAGTCAAGCATCGGCTTCGCCCACACATGGAAAGTTTTACCCGCTGCCAGCGCCGCATCAACGGAGCCGTACTGCTGATAAAGTGCAACGTTTTCCAGTGCCCACGGGGTCATAATTCCGCTGTCCAGCGCGGCCAGTGCCAGTGAACCATGCACGCCAAAGAACCACAGCAGAGAGGTGAAAATCACGTACGCCCAACCGACCACGCCACCCATCGACGCCAGCGGCGTAGAGATAGAGTCCATGATGATCTGGTGGAAGTTTGTGCCCCAGTGGGAGAGCGCCCAGGCGATAATCCCCATGATAGAGAGAATAATGAAGCCTGGAATCAACGCGGAAAATGAACGGGAAACGGAGGCCGGTACGCTATCCGGCAGGCGGATCACCCAGTTGCGACGGATAATAAAGGTGAACATCTCTGCCACCACCAGGCCGATAACAATACCGGAGATGATGTTAGCCCCACCCAGCCAGTTGGCGCCCACAGCATAGGCTTCACCGACGCTGTACGGGGTCACTGTCATAAAGGCGGCGACGGATAATAACCCGGCAGCCAGTGGGTCCACCTTACGCTCTTCTGCCAGCGCCATCCCAATAAAGAAAGGCGCCATCAGCGACATAATCCCCAACGTACCGTTATAGACGTTGCCGCCGATGGCTTTAAAACCATTAAGGGTTTCAATTGTGGAAGCGTCTAACCGAATTCCTAATGAATAAAAGAAGGAACCTTCACCAAAGCTCAGAAAAACGTTGTTAATTAAAACGAACATGGCCCCGGCCAGCGTCAACGGCATTAATTTAATAAAGCCGTTTTTGATGGCATTAACGTGAGGCTGCTTTCCTATTTTAACAGCAAAAGGAAGGAGTACCTTTTCAAGTGAAGCGATGACTTTACTCATAGGAAAATACCCTTAAATGCCGTAACGCATGTTACGGCGTATTGTGTGTGAAATAACTCTTTGACGGGAAAAATAAAAATTAATTAGCAGCTTTTTTAATCGCTGCCACAGCAGCTTTAAGAACACCTAAACCATCAATCTTGCCGTACAGCCCCGAGTCGATCACTTCGACCGGTTTATTGGGTAACAGTCGTTGAATTTCGGGCAACATATAGGCAATTTGCGGTCCCAGTAAAACAACATCGGCTGTCTGACCTTTTTCGCCCGCCAGCGTTTCCGGGAACGCTTCGATCACCACAGGGACTTCATACTTTTCAGCCTGCGCACGCATCTTTGACACCAGAAGCGAGGTTGACATGCCCGCTGAGCAGAACAGGTAGATATGTTTCTTTTCCATCGTAATTTCCCTCTTGTATGACTACCTGCCGTCGCGTTCTCACTCGACTCGCTGTCCCGGCAGACAGGTAGTTTGCGTACTGTTGTTTATCGTTGGAGTGAGTATACGCAATGGTACAGACAGGGGATAATTCTGAACAGACTCAAATTGTCTCTCATTGACCTGGCTTGTTGACTACCCTCACATTTCGGGCAAATAATTCGCGAAAAGAAATAAGATTTTCCGATGCATAAAAAAACCGGCCTCAGGGCCGGTTTGTTAACATCCTCAGGCAAGCAAGGTGACTACGCCTTAGGTGCCTGCGGGTCAGTGTCGTATTCAGCACAGGTCTGATAGCCGGAGTTGATCACATGACCGGTATCATCCAGGGCGACAAAGTAGGTTTCTGCCTTACCATCACGTTGACCCAGGATATAGGTCTGGCAGGTCCCTTTCGCATGAATCATGGTGACTTCAGAAGAAGGTTTACCGGCAATCGAAGCGACCTGAGAACGGGTCATCCCCTTTTTAACGTCTTTTACTACGGGCTGCGTAAACTGATCCTTGGTGCGATCGTAAGCCGTACACCCTGCCAGCATAGTCAGTACCGCCGCTGCGCTAAGAATTCCTGCTACGTTCTTGTTCATATTCCGTCCTCTTGTTTATCAGCGTGTTATCTAAGCATGGGATAAAAAGTACTATTGTTCAACTTTGTGCGTTACGCCAGACGAATTTCGGAAAATTCTAATAAAACAACGATAACCTGCTAAAACGGCGTAAATTAGCGCACTCGAAACTGTGATCCTTGTCGTTTTACGTCCAAAGGGTTAGTTTTAACAGTTAACACATTCTGTTTATGGAGAGCGTGATGACTCTGCAACAAGAGATTATCCAGGCGCTGGGCGCGAAGCCTGCGGTAGATGCAAATGAAGAGATCCGCCGCAGCGTGGATTTTTTAAAAGCGTATTTAAAGAAGAACTCTTTCCTGAAATCTCTGGTGCTGGGCATCAGCGGCGGCCAGGATTCAACGCTGACCGGTAAGCTCTGCCAGATGGCAATTTCAGAGCTGCGCGAGGAGACGGGCGATGAGACGCTGCAGTTTATCGCTGTGCGCCTTCCTTACGGCGTACAGGCAGACGAGCAGGATTGCCAGGATGCCATTGCCTTCATTCAGCCTGACCGCGTGCTGACCGTGAATATTAAAGGCTCGGTGCTGGCAAGCGAGCAGGCGTTACGCGAGGCGGGCATTGAGTTAAGCGATTTCGTTCGCGGCAATGAAAAGGCACGCGAGCGTATGAAAGCGCAGTACAGCATCGCCGGGATGACCAAAGGCGTCGTGGTCGGCACCGACCATGCGGCCGAAGCGATCACCGGCTTCTTCACCAAGTACGGCGACGGCGGCACCGACATTAACCCGATCTTCCGCCTGAACAAGCGTCAGGGCAAGCAGCTGCTTGCCGCGCTGGGCTGTCCTGAGCATCTGTATAAGAAAGCGCCGACGGCCGATCTGGAGGACGATCGCCCTTCCCTGCCGGATGAAGCGGCTCTTGGCGTCACCTACGACAACATTGATGATTATCTGGAAGGCAAAAAGCTGGATGAGAGTACCGCGAAGATCATCGAAGGCTGGTATCTGAAAACCGAGCACAAGCGTCGCCCACCGATAACGGTGTTTGACGACTTCTGGAAATAAACGCAAAACGGTAACCCCGTTTTGTAGGCCGGGTAAGGCGTCGCCGCCACCCGGCTCTTTTTTAACCAAACCCTCTCTGCTACACTGTATGCCTGAACAGTATATGGAGCAGTATGTGAGCAGGCGTCAATCCGCCCCGCGTCTTGAGTTTGAAGCGGCGGCTATCTACGAATACCCCGAGCACCTTCGCCCCTGGCTTGAGGCACTGCCTAAACAGCCGGGCGTGTACATCTTTCACGGCGAAAGCGACACGCTGCCGCTTTACATCGGCAAGAGCGTTAACATTCGCAGTCGGGTGTTATCCCATCTGCGTACCCCGGACGAGGCCGCCATGCTGCGCCAGTCGCGACGCATTACCTGGTTCCAGACGGCGGGAGAAATGGGCGCGCTGTTGCTGGAAGCGCGTTTGATTAAAGAGCAGCAGCCGCTGTTCAACAAGCGCCTGCGCCGCAACCATCAGCTCTGCTCCCTGCAGATCAACGAAGGCAAGCCGCAGGTCGTCTACGCGCGGGACGTCGATTTTTCTCATGCCCCGAATCTCTATGGGCTGTTCGCTAATAAAAGAGCCGCACTTCAGGCGCTGCAGACGCTGGCGGACGAACTCCAGCTTTGCTACAGCCTTTTGGGCCTTGAGGCGACCACGCGCGGACGCGCCTGTTTCCGATCCGCGCTGAAGCGCTGTGCCGGTGCCTGCTGTGGGAAAGAGAGCGTTGAGGCGCACCACGCCCGGCTCCTCGCCGGTCTGGCGGCCATCAGCGTGAAGTGCTGGCCCTGGGAAAGCGCCGTTGCGCTAAAAGAAGTGGGTGACGCGATGACCCAATATCACATCGTCAATAACTGGCTCTGGCTGGGCGCTGTCGACGATATCAACGACGCGGCAACCCTGCTGCGCACGCCCGCCGGATTTGACCACGATGGCTACAAAATTCTCTGTAAACCTGTCCTGGCCGGTAAGTTTGAGATCATTGAGCTCAATGGCCTGGCAGCCACGTGATTTCGCTGAACAATAAGGTACCCTGAGCCTCCAGCAGACGCAGCGTATGGGTACCCTCCTCCCAGCTGGCGCCCTGATCGGCCGTCAGCAATTTATCACCCAGCTGCCACGCCCCGCTTAACACAAACACCACGCCCCCGCGTGTGCCAAAGGTGGTAAAGGTACGGTCAGCCACGCGCACCTTCGCCCGGCAGCAGTCGCGACGGGTCATGATGTTGAAGTCCATCGCCATCCGCCCATCGGACAGCAGCGCTTTCACCGGCAGGTCGCCGGCAAAGCTATAGGGCTGATGGTGCTTCAGGGTATGGAAGAACGCCTGACCGGCATCCAGCGTCACCTCCCCGCCTTCCAGCAAGGTAATCACCCGATCGACGCCGGGGAAAGAGGAGAATTCGCCGTTGCTGGCGATAGTCGCGATACTGGCACGCCAGTGAAAATCACGCGTCGCGGGAGGGAAACAACAAATCTCACGCGTTTCACCCGCACCATTGCGCCAGAGGCTGACCGGCATCTTACGGATATCAAAGAACTCCATCACCACTCCTGAATGGCACAACCCGTGCCAGGGCAAGGATATTGCTATCGTTGCTGTCTTGTTTGTTATCGTTAGGTATTCACAACACAGTATCGGCAGCAGAGCGGGCAGGCCTTAGCGGAACGTTAATAAAAATTCTAACGCCATGACTCTACAAACATTCTCTGATGCGACTACAGGAGCATACCGCGCTGGCGGCGGCAGACAAGAGGGCAGGAAAGAAAAACCGCCGGTCCTGTCCACAGCGATTGCGCTTTTGTGGACAGGATCCCGGCGGTCTTAAGAGAGTGAACCGATTATTCGGTTGGTGCTGGCATTTTACCTTCCATCGCCGGACGTTCTGTCAGACGCTTCTCAAAATTCGCATTAAATTGTTTTTTCTGTTCCGGGGTCAGAATGTTGTAGATCTTGTTCTGGGTTTCCAGGTGAGCCAGCATACGGGCTTTGTGCTGCTCGGCCATTTTGTCGATCTGCGCTTCGGCTTTCGCCTTGTCGAAGCTGTCGCTGGCGATGATGTCATGCATGGCACGACGCTCTTCCAGCGGCGGACGCTTCATCTGCTCACGTTCGCTCTTCCGGATATCGCGGATCTGCTGTTTCTGCGCATCCGTCAGGTTGAGATCCTTAAACATCATCATCTCGTTGTGCATACCCGGGCCTTTATGATGCATCATCATTTTGCCTTCAGCAGGCGCGGCAGCGGTGGTGGTCGCAGTATCTGCGGCGAACGCCATGCTGGTAGCGCCCAGAGCCAGGGTAGAAGCAACAAACAGTGCAGTAAACTTACGCATAATTTATTTCCTTTCTTTCAGTTATTCTTCGGCGCTATGCCGTGTTGACGAGATTAACTTTACGGGGTTTATCGTCAATTAGTCAGAGCAACGGTAAAACAATGAAAGTGTAAAAAACAAATTTTCGCCAAATATGGAGGAAATAAGGATAAAGCGTGGAGAGTTGCAACCAAAAATATTCAATGCGATGATTTTAAAGCGATTTAGCAAAAGTATAACGGAGTGAAGGTGAATAATAAAGCAATTCACCAGGAATATTCTGCAAAACACGTTCACGCGCTTTAATTGCTAAGAAAAGGTATTTAACTTCCCCTCCCGGATGATGAGAGGGGAAAGGTTCAGGATATTTTTTCCAGCATCAGCCCGGCGCGCAGGCCAAACGCGACGGTTGGGTTAGGGAATAAAACATACTCGGTGGTTTTCTGCACCTCGTAACGTTCCTCCCCGTCCTCGGCCAGCAGCGCCCCTTTGCGGAACGGGGTGAAGTTGAAGGTGTGTGCGGCCATGTGGAGCAGGAAGGCATCGCTGCGGCGCGTGATCTGCTGTACGACCCGGTAACGCTCAACGGTCTGATGCGTAGGCTCGGGAGCCGACCCGCCCAGCAGCGCCCGCAGGGCGAGATGCGTTGGCGCAAAGCGGGTGAGATCGTTTTGCCCAAACGGCAGCGCTTTCCCCAGCTCCAGCGTACAGGACAACGCACCAAAGTGCTCACAGGTGAAGTGCGTAAAGGTTCCGCCCGGCGACTGGTGAAACACCAGCGCCTCCAGCCCGGCATCTCCCAGCCAGCTCAGGAAATCTTCCTCCCACGGCTGATTGCGCTGCGGCAGCACGCCGAAGCGGACATGGTAGGACGCGCGGATGGCCGTATGCAGATCCAGATGCCAGCGCACGGGACCCGCAGCGGCAAAGAACGCGGTCACCACGTTCTCCAGCCACGCCGCCCGCGCCGTTTCGTCACTCTGCGGAAACTGCGACCAGCGCCCGCCGAACATGCGGTTAATGTCGCTCACCAGATACCGTTTATTTTGCGCCAGCGCAGGGGGATTGCCGAGCACCACCAGCACGCGGCACTTCAGGGCAATTTCATTGCGATTCAGCGCGCGCAGCAGCAGATCGACAATCTCAACGGGCGCCGTTTCATTCCCGTGAATGCCCGTTGAAAGCAGCAGCGAGAGATCGCTCTTTGCGGTCGGCGTCAGCTCAAGCACCCCGCGCCCCAGCCACCGCCAGCGAAATGAGGGGCCATCCCCCTCTTTCTGTTCCGGCGTTTCATCGGCCAGGGTCAGCGCCAGTAAATTTTCCATACCCACTCCTTTAGCGCTGGAACGGATAAACCGATCCCAGCTGCAGGATTGTCGACAACGCGTCCAGCGCCTCGCGACCTTCGCGCAGAAGCTGCGGGTCAACCAGATCGGCCTGCGTTAGACGGTCGCGATAGTAGCGATCGACCCAGTCATTCAGGCGCGTAAAGAGCGTATCGTTCATCATGACCGCCGGGTTAACCGCCTGCATTTCGTCCTGAGTCAAGACCACGCGCAGACGTAAACAGGCTGGACCACCGCCGTTGGCCATGCTTTCACGCAGGTCAAACACGCGCAGTTCGTCAATCGGGTTATCCGCCTTCACCAGCTCGGTCAGGTAGCGCCATACGCCCTGATGATCCCGGGACTCCTGCGGCAGGACCAGCATCATGCTGCCGTCATCGCGGCTGAGCAGCTGGCTATTGAACAGATACGTTTCAACCGCGTCCTGCACGCTCACCGCCTCCGTTGGCACCTGGACAGGCGTGAAGCCGCGCACGCGCTCATGCAGCGTGGCGAGCAGCTTTTCCTGATGGGCAAACGCCTGCTCGTGGCAGAACAGCACCTGGCGGTTAGAAACGGCAATCACGTCGTTGTGGAACACGCCCTGGTCGATCACATGCGGGTTCTGCTGGGCAAAAATTACCTGGGAAGGATTCACCTGGTTAAGGCGGGCAACCGCCTGGCTGGCCGCCAGCGTCTGACGGGCAGGATAACGGGTTGGCGCGACGTGGCCCCCCTCTTCTCGCCCGTAAATAAACAGCTGCACACCCGGCTCGCCATAATCGCCCCCCAGGCGGTTATGGTTGGCCGCGCCTTCGTCGCCAAACATCGCCACCTGCGGCAGGGCCTGATGCACCGCGAAATGGGCATCCTGGTTGAAAATGGCGCGCAGCACGCGCTCGGTGGTTTCCGCTTCGGTGGCGCGGTGAAACTTGTTATTCAGGTTCGCCACCGTCAGGTGGACTTTGCCATCCAGCGTATCGGCTGACGGCGCGACGGTTGCCGCGTTGGCGACCCACATCGAAGAGGCGGAGCTTGCCGCCGAGAGCAGGTGCGGCGTCTGCGTCCCCGCTTTTTCGACCACCTGCTCATCGGTACCGCTAAAGCCGAGCTGACGCAGCACCGCCACGTTCGGACGCTCCTGCGGCGGGATCACCGCCTGTGGGAAACCGGCATCCGCCAGCGCTTTCATCTTAAGCAGCCCCTGCTTCGCCGCCAGCTTCGGGTTGGAGACCTGAAAGCGGTGCTTCGTGGAGGCTTCATTACCAAAAGAGAGACCGGCGTAGTGGTGCGTCAGCCCCACCAGCCCGTCAAAGTTGACTTCACGCGCTTTCATGACGGTCCCCTCCGGTAAAGTCCAGCCCCGGATTAAGCGTCTCCGGCAGCGTCAGCGCCGGGGTTTCCAGGCTCGCCATCGGCCATGCGCAGTAATCGGCGGCATACCACGCGCTGGCGCGATGGTTCCCCGACGCGCCCACGCCGCCGAACGGCGCGGTGCTCGCGGCCCCGGTCAGCGGTTTATTCCAGTTCACAATCCCGGCGCGCGCTTCCAGCAGCAGTTGGTCAAACTTCTCGCGATGCGGCGAAATCAGCCCGCTCGACAGACCGTAGCGGGTGTTATTGGCCATTGCGATGGCGTCGTCAAAATCGTCATAGCGCCAGACGCACAGCAGCGGGCCAAAGACCTCTTCATCCGGCACGTTGCTCGCGCCGCTCATTTCAACGATGCCCGGCGTCAGCAGCGAGGCACCCGGCTGAACCTGTTTCGGTTCGAGCAGGGTTTTCGCGCCGCGCGTGAGGTGGTCCTGCCAGGCCTTCAGCACGTTCAGCGCGGCCTGCTCGGAAATCAGCCCGCCGATAAACGGCTGCGGATCGGCATCCCACGCGGCTGGCACCAGACGCGCGCTCACCTCAACCAGACGTTTGAGGAACGCATCCCCCTGCGCGCCCCGTTTCACCAGCAGGCGGCGGGCGCAGGTGCAGCGCTGTCCGGCGGTAATAAAGGCGGACTGAATCGTCAGGTGCACCGCGGCGTCGATATCGTCAGGGTCTTCCACAATCAGCGGGTTGTTGCCGCCCATCTCGAGAGCAAGGATTTTTTCCGGCTGCCCCGCCAGCTGGCGATGCAGCTGATAGCCCGTCCCGGCGCTGCCGGTAAACAGCAGGCCGTCGATATCGCTCAGCGCGCTCAGCGCCTGGCCGGTTTCGCGTCCGCCCTGCACCAGGTTCAGCACGCCCGGCGGCAGGCCAGCCTGTTCCCACAGCTTAACCACCGCCTCGCCGGTTAATGGGGTGAGCTCGCTCGGCTTGAAAATCACGGTATTGCCCGCCAGCAGCGCGGGCACAATGTGGCCATTCGGCAGATGCCCCGGGAAGTTGTACGGACCAAACACCGCCAGCACGCCGTGCGGACGGTGGCGCAGCGTGGCCGCGCCGTCCGGCATCTCGGTGTGCTGTTCGCCGGTGCGGGTGTGGTACGCCTTCACCGAAATGGCGACTTTGTTGATCATCGCTGTCACTTCGGTTGCCGCTTCCCAGCGCGGTTTACTGGTTTCAGACGCGATGATGCGCGTCAGTTCGGCCTTATTTGCCTCCAGCAGCCCGGCAAACTTTTCAACAAGCGCCTGGCGCACGTCGAAAGGCTGTTTTGCCCATGCCGGGAACGCGCGGCGAGCGGCATGGCAGGCCTGTTCCACCTGCGCGGCGCTGGCGTCGTTCCCCTTCCAGAGCACCTCTTTTCCTACCGGATTGGTCTTTACGCGCTGTTCGCCTTCGCCCGTGACCCAGTCACCGTTAATCCATAATGTCATACTGTTTTCTCCTCAGGGCAGAGACGCACCAGGCGAACCTTATCGCCGGCGTTACATTTCAGGGCATCCAGTTCTGCAGCCGTCAGCACCAGACGTTCACATTTCGGGTTGGTCCGCACCAGCATCGCACGGAAGTTGGCGTAATTTTCGTTCGCCACCAGGCATGCCGGCCAGTCGCCCGGCGCGGGTTGGCCTTCAGAGACCTCAACCAGCCGGCTTTTACGGATAGCGCGCACGCGGTCGATATCGCACTCAAGCGTGGGCCCGCCGTCAAAGATGTCGACATAGTTGCGGTAGCGGAACCCTTCTTTCTCCAGCACCGCGCGGGCAGGCGCGGTTTGCGGATGCACTTCACCGATCACCGCCTGCGCTTCCGGGCTGAGGAAATGGGTATAGATAGGATGCTTCGGCATCAGTTCGGCAATAAAGGCTTTCTGACCCGTGCCGCAGAGATAGTCCGCCCGGCTAAACTCCATCGAGAAGAAGCGCTCGCCCAGGCTCTCCCAGAACGGTGAATAGCCGGTGTCGTCGATCACGCCGCGCATCTCCGCAACCACCTTTTCGTTAAAGCGATCGCGGAAGGCGGCCATAAACATAAAGCGCGATTTGGAAAGCAGGTAGCCGTTGCCCTCCTTGCGCCACGCCGGGTCGAGGAACAGCGTGCAAAGCTCGCTGGCGCCCGTGTGGTCGTTGCAGAGGAACAGCGTCGGCAGCGCGTTATAGACGTTCAGCTCTTTCGAGGCATGAACCATGGTGCCGACGCGGTAGTTGTACCACGGGTCGTTAAGCCCGACGGCCACTTCAATGGCGCAGATCCCGGCCACGGTCCCCGTGTCGGTGTCTTCCAGCACGAACACATACCCCTGTTCGCTTTTTGGCAACGTCCCCTGCCAGGTTTGAAGGGCGCGCTCAATGCGCGCCGACAGCGTTTTTTCATCGGCAGGAAGCGAGGTCAGCCCGCCTCCCGTCTTACCGGCAAGCTGCATGAGCCCGGCGAGATCGCCGCGCTCAACGGGACGGATGACCATCATGATGACACCCCGGATTTCACCTTTTCACACGCCAGCGCAAAGCGGTCCAGACCGGTTTGCACCTCTTCCTCGCTGACAATCAGCGCGGGAGCAAAACGCACGACGTTGGCACCGGCAATCAGCACCATCACGCCCACTTTTGCCGCTTCCTGTGAAATAAGTTTAGCTTTTCCGGCAAACTCAGCGGTGAGCTCGCAGCCGATTAACAGCCCCAGGCCACGAATTTCTTTAAACAGGCCAACCTTGCCGTTGATGGCATTCAGGCGCTCAACAAACCAGTCGTGGCGCTGCTTAACGCCCTTCAGCACCTCAGGGGTATTAATGATGTCGAGCACCTGACCGGCAACGGCGGTGGCCAGCGGGTTGCCGCCGTAGGTGGTACCGTGGGTGCCGACGGTCATCACGCTGGCGAATTTATCGGTAGTCAGCGTTGCGCCAATCGGGAAGCCGCCGCCCAGCGCTTTGGCGGTCGACAGCACGTCCGGCGTGACGCCGTAGTGCATATAGGCATACAGCTCGCCGGTGCGGCCCACGCCGGTCTGGACTTCGTCGAAAATCAGCACCGCGTTATGACGATCGCACAGCTCGCGCAGCCCCTGCAGGAATTCTTTTTTCGCCGGAAGCACGCCGCCCTCGCCCTGCATCGGCTCGACGATCACCGCACAGGTGGTGTCGTTAATCAGCTCGCTGGCAGACTGCAGATCGTTATAAATACCGTGACGGATATCCGGCGGCAGCGGTGCGAAATCCTGCGAGTAGGAAGGCTGGCCACCCGCGCTGACGGTAAAGAGCGTGCGTCCGTGGAAGGCATTTTTAAACGCCACGATACCGCTCTTGTGGGTACCAAACTTATCGTGCGCATATTTGCGCGCCAGCTTCAGCGCCGCTTCGTTGGCTTCCGCCCCCGAGTTACAGAAAAAGACTTTTTCGGCAAACGTCGCGTCGATCAGTTTTTTGGCCAGGCGCAGCGCGGGCTCGTTGGTAAAGCCGTTGCCGGTATGCCAGAACTTCGCCGCCTGGTCATTGAGCGCCTGACGCAGCGCCGGGTGCGCATGCCCCAGCGCGTTCACCGCAATCCCACCGGCAAAGTCGATATACTCTTTACCCTGCTGATCCCACAGGCGCGAGCCTTCCCCACGAACCGGAATAAAAGCCGCCGGAGCGTAAACCGGCATCATCCATTCATCGAAATTTTCACGCGTAATTGACAGAGACATAGCGACCTCATCCGGTAAATAAAAGGTTATTTGAATGTTAAATAATTGAGTGTTTGCACTGTGAATGTAGATTGCAGCCTTCGTGCCAGCCAGCGATAAAAATGCATAAACGGGTTGAGGTAACAGAATATCAATGAGTTACAACATGGAGTTATTCACTATTAGTGCATAAAAAGTGAATATTTTTACGACAAGCGGCGCTTTGCCGCATGAAAATCAGAAAGAGTATGCACAGGCCAAATATAATTCTGGAATTGTGATCGCTCGCGAAATTTATCGGCCATTTACGCCCTCTTTGGGGGCGAAGCGCGTCAGAATGGTGCAAATATTGCACCACCGGCATTATCTGTTGCAGTTATTGGTCGAAGCCGGTAACAGTTGACGCAAATTCTGCTACCATCCTTGCACTATTCACCTTGCACTGGCAGCGACTATGAAATTTGTCTCTTTTAATATCAACGGCCTGCGTGCCCGCCCTCATCAGCTTGAAGCTATCGTTGAGCAACATCAGCCAGATGTGATCGGCCTGCAGGAGACAAAGGTTCACGACGACATGTTCCCCCTCGAAGAGGTGGCGAAACTCGGCTACAACGTCTTTTATCACGGCCAGAAAGGTCACTATGGCGTCGCGCTGCTGACCAAAGCGCCACCGGTTTCCGTGCGTCGCGGCTTCCCGGGCGACGGTGAAGAAGCACAGCGTCGCATTATCATGGCAGAAGTCCCTTCTGCGATCGGCAATATCACGGTCATCAACGGCTATTTCCCGCAGGGTGAGAGCCGTGACCATGAGACCAAATTCCCGGCTAAAGCGAAGTTTTATCAGGATCTGCAGGACTACCTGACCACCGAACTCAAAAAAGAGAATCCGGTGCTGATCATGGGCGACATGAATATCAGCCCGACGGATCTCGATATCGGTATTGGCGAAGAGAACCGCAAACGCTGGCTGCGCACCGGCAAATGCTCCTTCCTGCCGGAAGAGCGTGAGTGGATGGAGCGCCTGCTGGGCTGGGGCCTGGTGGATACGTTCCGCAATGCCAACCCGGAAACGCAGGATCGCTTCTCCTGGTTTGACTACCGCTCCAAAGGCTTTGACGACAACCGCGGCCTGCGTATCGATCTTCTGCTCGCCAGTACACCGCTGGCCGAACGCTGCATCGAAACCGGGATCGACTACGACATCCGCAGCATGGAAAAACCGTCTGACCACGCGCCGGTGTGGGCTAAATTCAAGCTGTAATGACGCGTGAACCTTTCAAAAACACTCTTCCTGTGCGCCCTTCTGGGCGCCTTTATTCTGGCGTTTATCATGCTTCCGCCGGGAACCCTCTCCCTGGAAGGGATTAAAACGCACCAGCAGGCATTACTCTCCTATGTCGACCACGCGCCGCTGCGCAGCGCGCTGATCTTTTTTGCGGTCTATGTGGCGGTCTCCGCCCTCTCGATCCCCGGCGCGGCGGTCCTGACCCTGCTGGGCGGGGCATTGTTTAGCCTGTGGGAAGGCACCGTGCTGGTCTCCTTTGCCTCCACGCTCGGGGCCACGCTGGCGATGCTCGCCAGCCGCTATCTTTTGCGCGACTGGGTGCAACGGCGGTTTGCCCGGCAGATGAGTACGGTGAATACCGGCATGGCGCGCGACGGCGCGAACTTTCTTTTTGCCCTGCGCCTGATGCCGCTGTTCCCGTTTTTTCTGGTGAATTTGCTGATGGGGCTGACCCGGATTGGGGTATTTCGCTACTGGTGGGTGAGCCAGGTCGCCATGCTGCCCGCCACGATTATCTTTCTGAACGCCGGGCGCGCGCTGGGAAAAGTGACCTCGCTGCGCGATATTTTGTCGCCGGGCACGGTATTCGCCTTTACACTACTGGGGTTATTACCGCTGGTCACCCGCCGGCTGTTTTCCCGTTTTCTCCCGTCTGCTAAAAAGTGAGGCATTATGCGCCGTGTGCGTTTTTGCACGTTTCTGACCGGTCTGCTGCTGGCAGCCCCCCTATTTGCCGCCGACGGCTGGCAGGCCATTCAGCAACAGGCCAAAGGCCAGACCGTCTGGTTTAACGCCTGGGGCGGCGATCCGGCGGTCAACCGCTATCTGGAGTGGGTCAGCGGCGAGATGCAAACGCACTATGCCATTACCCTTAAAATTGTCCCGCTGGCGGATGCTGCCGACGCGGTAAAACGCATTCAGACCGAAGCCGCCGCGGGACGTAAGACCAGCGGCTCCGTCGACCTGCTGTGGGTTAACGGCGAGAACTTCCGCACGCTGAAAGAGGCAAACCTGCTGCAGACCGGATGGGCGCAGACGTTGCCCAACTGGCGCTATGTTGATACCCGCAAGCCCGTCACGGAGGATTTTGCTATCCCCACAGACGGCGCGGAATCGCCGTGGGGCGGCGCGCAGCTGACCTTTATCGCCCGCAAAGCCAGCATGCCGACGCCGCCTGTGGATCCTCAGGCACTGCTGGCGTACGCGCAGCAGCATCCCGGCAAGATCAGCTATCCTCGCCCGCCCGATTTTACCGGCACGGCATTTCTTGAGCAGCTGCTGATGACGCTAACCGCTCACCCGGAGGCGCTGCAAAAGGCCCCCGATAGCACCTTTGCCGAGGTCACGGCCCCGCTCTGGGATTATCTGGACACGCTCCACCCGCTGCTGTGGCGCGAAGGGAAAGATTTTCCCCCTTCTCCTGCACGGATGGATGCCCTGCTTGCCAGCGGCAGCCTGAATCTGTCGCTGACCTTTAACCCGGCCCATGCGCAGCAGAAAGTGGCGAGCGGCGAACTGCCCGCCGACAGCTATAGCTTTGGTTTTCAGGGCGGGATGCTCGGCAACGTCCATTTTGTGGCGATTCCGGCCAACGCCAGCGCGAGCGCGGGGGCGAAAATGGTCGCCAATTTCCTGCTGTCGCCGCAGGCGCAGATCCGCAAAGCTGACCCGGCCATCTGGGGCGATCCGAGCGTGCTGGATGCGAAAACGCTGCCCGAAGAAGAAGCCAGACAGCTGCTGGCCCACACGACTCAGGGGCTGCCGAAGGTGCTTGCCGAGCCGCAGTCCGCCTGGGTGAACGCGCTGGAGCAGGAATGGCTGCGTCGTTACGGCACCCGCTGAGCGGGCTCGTCCGGCTGGCGATGGCGGTGATTTATCTGCCGATCCTGCCCGCCGGCGCCATGCTGCTTGCCCCGGCGTTTTCGGTGACAAACTGGCAGCGGCTGCTGAACGATCCGCAGCTCCCGCAGGCGGCCGTCGCCACGCTGGTCTCAACGCTCATCGCCACGCTGGGGGCGTTGTTCATTGCCCTTCTCCTCGTCAGCCTTCTCTGGCCCGGAAAACGCTGGCGACGTCTCACAACCCGTCTGCCGTGGCTGCTGGCGATACCCCATGTGGCGTTCGCCACCGGCGCGCTACTGCTGTTTGCCGAGGGCGGACTGTTTTATCAGGTCTGCACCGTCTGTTCGCCGCCGTTTGACCGCTACGGTGCCGGGCTGGGGCTGACGCTCGCGCTCAAAGAGAGCGCGTTTGTCCTGTGGGCGATTTATGCCGTACTGCCGGAAAAACGGCTCGCGCAGCAGAAGATCGTCCTGCAGACGCTCGGCTACGGGCGTTTTCAGACGCTGAGCTGGCTGATTCTGCCAGCTATCGCGCCCGTCCTCGGGGCAGTCATGCTGGCGGTGCTGGCATGGTCGCTGTCGGTCGTGGACGTGGCGATCGTTCTCGGGCCCGGCAACCCGCCTACCCTGGCCGTGCTGGCCTGGCAGTGGTTAAACCAGGGCGACGCGCAGCAGCAGGCAAAAGGGACGCTGCTGTGCCTGCTTCTCCTTCTGCTGCTGGCCGCGCTTGCCGCTCTGGGATACGGACTCTGGAAGGCATGGGTTCGCACACTTGCGGACCTCACCGGAACGCGTCCCCGGTCGCAGCGCGTCCGGCCTGAGCGGGCACTGAGCGGGTTTCTGCCCGCCTGCGGCGTCCTGTGCGCCGCAGTACTGCTGATGCTGGCGCAACGGGATGACGTTGGCCCGGTGGGAACCAGCCTTTCCTTCGGTCTGCTTTCAGCCCTGATTGCCCTGGTCGTCGGGTTACTCTGGCTGGAGTGGGGCCCGCAGCGCGGCACGCTGTGGGTATGGTTACCGCTCGCCCTTCCGGCCCTCCCGCTCGTCACCGGCCAGTATGCCATTGCGTTGCACCTGGGCATCGACGGGCACTACGCCGCCGTGCTCTGGAGCCACCTCCTGTGGGTATTGCCGTGGATGCTGCTGGTGCTGCAACCCGCCTGGCGCCGGATCGATCCCCGGCTTATTCTCACCGCCAGAACCCTCGGCTGGCGACGGACAAAAATCTTTTTACTGCTGAAATGCCCGCTGCTGGTGCGCCCTGCGCTACTGGCCTTTGCCACCGGCTTTTCCGTCAGCATGGCGCAATATATGCCGACGCTGTGGCTGGGCGCGGGGCATTTCGCCACGCTGACCACCGAAACCGTGGCGCTCAGCAGCGGGGGCAGCATCCCGATTCTCGCTAACCGGGCGCTGGGATTACTGCTGGTCACGGGCACGGTATTTGGTCTTGCCGCCCTGCTATCCCGGCTCGTGGGCCGCTACCGACAAGGGTTACGTTAATGCTGAAGGTAAAAAATCTCACCATCGAACCGCTTTTCCGCGAGGTCAGTTTTTGCGTGCCCCGCGGGGAGATCGTCACCCTGATGGGGCCGTCCGGCAGCGGAAAGTCGACCCTTTTTGCCTGGATGGTCGGCGCGCTGTCAGACGATTTCCAGGCGCGGGGCGAACTGTGGCTCGACGCGCGTCGCTGCGACGCGCTTCCCGTGGAGTCCCGCGGGCTGGGTATTCTCTTTCAGGATGCGCTGCTGTTCGACCAGTTCAGCGTCGGGCAAAATTTGCTGCTGGCGCTGCCCGAGCGCATCGCCGGGCGCGCGCGTCGGGAGGCGGTCGCGCAGGCGCTGGATTCCGCCGGGCTGAGCGGCCATTACGCCAGCGATCCGGCCACCCTCTCCGGCGGGGAGCGTGCCCGGGTCAGCCTGCTGCGGGCCCTGCTCGCGGAGCCGCAGGCGCTGCTGCTGGATGAACCGTTCAGCCGCCTCGATAAAGCGTTACGCGCCACGTTTCGGGCATGGGTATTTGACGCCGTCCGCGCGCGCAATATTCCGGCGGTGCTGGTCACGCACGATGAGGACGATATTCCACCCGGCGGCGAGCTGATTGAGATTTCTCGCTGGCAATAATGTGCTAACGCAATGTTTTCCGATTCGGGAGAGACGACAATGCCCCCCTCTTTTACTGACGTCAGGTTATTCGATGAAACGTGTTTCTCAACTGACCGCGCTGGCCCTGCTCTGCGGCCTCGCTTCCTTTTCCTCGCTGGCGGCTGATATGCCCAACGCCATCACGCTGTCTCAGCTTCAGGCACAGCACGGCACGCCTGTCGACACCCGCGCCAGCGCCTTCTATAACGGCTGGCCGCAGACGCTCAGCGGCCCCTCCGGGCATGAACCCGCCGCGCTCAACCTTGCTGCCGCCTGGCTCAGCGCCATGAGCGACGAGCAGATTGCGCTGTGGGCAAAACAGCATCAGCTTACCCCTGCGACGACCATCGCCCTGTACGGCGACGAGAACGATAACCAGGCGGTGAAAGCCCGCCTGGAGAAAGCCGGATACCGCCACGTTTCGCTGCTCAGCGATGCTCTGCAGACGCCCGAGCGCCTTCAGCGCCTGCCTCACTTTGAACAGCTGGTTTACCCGCAGTGGATCCACCGACTCCAGCAGGGTAAACCCGTGGCTGCCGCACCGGCGGGCGACTGGAAAGTGATTGAGGCCGCCTGGGGTGCACCGAAGTTTTACTTGCTGAACCACATTCCCGGCGCGGGCTATATCGACACCAACGAGGTGGAAAGCGAACCGCTGTGGAATAAAGTCTCCGACGACAAGCTGAGAGCGATGCTGGCGAAGCACGGGATCCGTCACGATACCACCGTCATTTTGTATGGCCGCGACGTCTACGCCGCCGCGCGCGTGGCGCAGATTATGCTGTATGCGGGCGTGAAGGATGTGCGTATTCTCGACGGCGGCTGGAAGGCGTGGTCAGATGCAGGCCTGCCGGTTGAGCGCGGTACGCCCGGTAAAGTGACGCCCGCCCCCGATTTCGGCGCGCCGATCCCCGGTCAGCCGCAGCTGATGGTGGATATGGAACAGGCGCGCGGCATGCTGCACCGTCAGGATGCCTCTCTGGTCAGCATACGCTCGTGGCCGGAGTTCATCGGCGAAACCAGCGGCTACAGCTACATCAAGCCAAAAGGTGAAATTGCCGGTGCCCGCTGGGGTCACGCGGGCAGCGATGCCACCCACATGGAGGATTTCCATAACCCGGATGGCACCATGCGCAACGCTGACGACATCGCCGCCCAGTGGAAGCGCTGGAATATTCTGCCGGAACAGCACGTCGCGTTTTACTGCGGCACCGGCTGGCGGGCGTCTGAAACCTTTATGTACGCCCGGGCGATGGGCTGGAAGAATATCGCCGTCTATGACGGCGGCTGGTACGAATGGAGCAGTCATCCGCAGAACCCGGTGACGACCGGTGAGCGCGGGCCTGAAAGTGCGCGCTAAGGGTTAAGTGACTTCAGCGTCACGTAGCCGCTCCAGATGCGCGTTGTGGTGGTCAGCCAGCACAGCGCGCCGAATACCCACGCGAAGAGCGTAAAGTGCGCAGGAAAAAGGCAGCACAGCACAAACAGCACGATGGTCTCCGTCCCTTCCGTTAACCCGCCGATGTAATAAAACGACTTGTGCGCATAGCCGGGGTTGTCGATGTCGTGCTTCGCGGCCAGGGCCGCGAACGCCAGAAAACTGCTGCCGGTCCCGATAAACGCGAACAGCAGCCAGGCGGCCGCCAGCGCATTTTCCGCCGGTGCTGCCAGCGCAAAGCCAAACGGCACCAGGGCGTAGAACAGAAAGTCGAGCGCGATATCGAGAAATCCCCCCGCATCGGTCAGGCCTCTGCGGCGCGCCAGCGCCCCGTCCAGACCGTCCAGCAGGCGGTTAAGCACGATGGCGACCAGCGCCGCCGGATACCAGCCGAGGGCCAGAAACGGCAGCGCCAGCACGCCGATGGCAAACCCTGTCAGGGTCAATCCGTCTGGCGTGATGCCCGGCCTGTCCAGCACGGAGACCAGACGATTCAGAGCCGGTTTTATCCGCGGGTGAAAATGGCGATCAAGCATGGGGCGTCTCGTTAAAGGTGGCGCATAGCCCCTGCGCCGGAATATCCAGCGCGGCGTTAAAGCGGGCAGAGAGATTCTGAAAGGCAATGAGCGCCGTCATCTCGGTGATG
Organism: Enterobacter sp. CFEC122; assembly: GCF_052983755.1. Classification (NCBI taxonomy): domain Bacteria; kingdom Pseudomonadati; phylum Pseudomonadota; class Gammaproteobacteria; order Enterobacterales; family Enterobacteriaceae; genus Enterobacter; species Enterobacter sp. CFEC122. Next base: position 125,258 of record NZ_JBRIQR010000011.1, read on the forward strand.
GCGTCATCCGTAAAGTGGCGCTTCAGCGCCGTTCTGATGGCCTCATCCGCCCGGGGCGGCGTGGCGGTCACCGCCTCGGCGTAGGCCAGCGCCGCGCGCTCCTGCTCCGTGAACAAGGCGGATGCCTGCCAGTCGCTCACGGCCTGCACCTTTTCCAGCGCACCGCAGCGCTCGGCCAGCCGCAGGCTGTTGGCATCAATACAGAAAGCGCAGTGGCAGAGCTGGGACACCCGCGTCATGAGCAGCGAACGCAGCACGGGTGACAGGCGCGCGCGACGACGCTCCAGAAAACCGACGAACAGCGCCACCAGCCAGAACAGACGCGGCATGCGCCCCCACCAGCGCGTGGGATTCAGCACGGCGCCAAAATGCTTTTTCTGCATCACGGCAATGGGTTTAAGGCTGGCGGGAAGGGATTCGATAGGGGCAACCCAGGCGGTAGTCTCTTTCACCTGATTCTCCTGATAGCTGGACTCTGAGAAAGGGCACGATAATATGTCTTTTTTCGCTATCAATTATTGACGACCATGCTGAAAACACTCGATGTCGTTGCCGCCATCATCGAAAAAGACGACAAAATTTTACTGGCGCAGCGCCCTGCCCACGCCGACCAGCCTGGCATGTGGGAATTTGCTGGCGGCAAAGTCGAGGCAGGTGAAACCCAGCCCGAGGCGCTTATCCGCGAGCTGCGTGAAGAGTTAGGTATTGAAGCGCGGCCTGCGCAATACGTGGCAAGCCACCAGCGCGAAGTCTCGCAGCGCTTAATCAACCTGCACGCCTGGCACGTTCCTGCGTTTAGCGGTGCGCTCACGGCGCACTACCACAGCGCACTGGCGTGGTGTACGCCTGAAGAGGCGTTTGGCTATACCTTAGCCCCCGCGGATATTCCCCTGCTGGAGGCGTTTATTGTTTTACGCGACGCCAGACCAGCGGGTTCGTGCTGATGGCGCGCTCGTCGCGCTGGCACTGCAACAGCACGCCCTCCGCCTTCACGACGGCCCCTTCCGAGTAGTTTTGATTCTGATAGATGCAGCACTGATTACAGGGTTGCACCGTTTGATTCTGGCCGCTGGAGGTAAACACTTCCGGCGGCACATTCACTTCCACATCCGGGCGAATGCGTTCAGCCTGCGCGCCTGCGGTAAAAATCGCACATAATGCGGTAAGTACATAACGGTTCATAGACACATCTTCCTGTTGTTCCCTTGATAATGACTATAACGGTAAACCCGCGCGGAACCTTTAATTTATCTCGTCATCGCTTTTGGTTATGACGCAGCACCTGTCATTAATTTCCCTTTCGTCCTGAATTTCTGCTTGCCACACAAAGCGGTACGGGTGGTATAGTCAAAAAAACAACACAAAACGCATAAGTCATATACAAACATTATTATAAGAGGTTCTTATATCTATGGATCAGACACGCTCTCTGGAAAGTTTCCTTGCCCATGTTCAGCAGCGCGACCCGCACCAAAGCGAGTTCGCCCAGGCCGTGCGCGAAGTGATGACCACCCTGTGGCCCTTCCTTGAACAAAACCCGCGCTATCGCCAGATGTCTTTGCTTGAACGCCTTGTCGAGCCAGAGCGCGTGATCCAGTTCCGCGTGACGTGGGTGGACGATCGCAATCAGGTGCAGGTTAACCGCGCGTGGCGCGTCCAGTTTAACTCGGCCATCGGCCCGTTTAAGGGCGGCATGCGTTTCCATCCGTCCGTGAACCTGTCGATTCTGAAATTCCTCGGCTTCGAGCAGACCTTTAAAAACGCGCTGACCACGCTGCCCATGGGCGGCGGAAAAGGCGGCAGCGATTTCGACCCGAAAGGCAAAAGCGAAGGTGAAGTGATGCGTTTCTGCCAGGCGCTGATGACCGAACTCTACCGTCACCTCGGCCCGGACACCGACGTGCCTGCCGGTGATATCGGCGTGGGCGGACGTGAAGTGGGCTTTATGGCCGGGATGATGAAAAAGCTTTCCAACAACAGCGCCTGCGTCTTTACCGGCAAAGGGCTGTCGTTTGGCGGGAGCCTGATCCGCCCGGAAGCGACCGGGTACGGCCTGGTTTACTTCACAGAGGCCATGCTCAAGCGTCACGGCTTAGGCTTCGAAGGCATGCGCGTAGCCGTTTCCGGCTCCGGTAACGTGGCGCAGTACGCGATTGAGAAAGCGATGCAGTTTGGCGCTCGCGTGGTGACCGCCTCTGACTCCAGCGGAACGGTGGTGGATGAAGCGGGCTTCACGGCAGAGAAGCTGACGCGCCTGTGTGAAATCAAAGCCAGCCGCGATGGACGCGTAGCGGATTACGCCCGGGAGTTTGGCCTGACCTACCTCGAAGGTAAACAGCCGTGGGGCGTGCCGGTGGATATCGCCCTGCCGTGCGCCACGCAGAACGAGCTGGATGCTGAAGCCGCGCGCACGTTGATTAGCAACGGCGTAAAAGCGGTCGCCGAAGGGGCAAACATGCCGACCACGATCGACGCGACGGACCTGTTCCTGGAGGCAGGCGTGCTGTTTGCACCGGGCAAGGCCGCCAACGCGGGCGGCGTGGCAACCTCCGGCCTCGAGATGGCGCAAAACGCCGCGCGTCTCTGCTGGAAGGCAGAGAAAGTGGATGCGCGCCTGCACCATATCATGCTGGATATTCACCACGCCTGCGTGGAGTACGGCGGTGAAGCATCGCAAACCAATTACGTGCGCGGGGCGAATATCGCCGGGTTCGTGAAGGTGGCGGATGCGATGATTGGGCAGGGTGTGATTTAAGTTTTCGCGGCGTTCTCGCCCTGTAGGCCCGGTAAGGCGTAGCCGCCACCGGGCTTTTTTCAGGCCGCAGAGCTGTCTATCGCCGGGTGGCGGCTTCGCCTGACCCGGCCTACGGGTTAAGAGGCGGCCGCGCTCTTTTTCTTTTTAAACGGTTTCTTCGCGCCACCACCGGGTGCAACCATCCCTCTGAACGTTTTCACGGGCGTGCTGCGCGCCTGATCGATCAGCTGGTAAAGCGTCCCCACCAGCGGCTGCATAAAGTCCTGATAGCGGCACTGCTTCTCGCTGATCTGCGTCAGCACCGACTCCCAGTGCGCGGTCATGTCCGGCCTGGCGGCCAGCTCAGGCAGGGAATGAATCAGCGCGCGGCCCGGCTCGGTCGAATGGATATAGCGCCCTTTTTTCTCAAGAAAACCGCGCTTAAAGAGCAGCTCGATGATCCCCGCGCGGGTTGCCTCCGTGCCCAGACCGTCGGTGGCGCGCAGGATTTTCTTCAGATCTTTATCCTGCACGAACCGGGCGATCCCGGTCATAGCCGACAGCAGCGTCGCATCGGTAAAATGGCGCGGCGGCTGGGTCTGGCGTTCCACCACTTCCCCTTTCTCGCACAGCAGTTCGTCGTCTTTAGCCACCACGGGCAGCGGCGTACCGTCGTTCTCTTCGTCACGCTCTTTGTTGCCGAGCAGCGTGCGCCAGCCTGCTTCCGCGAGGAAACGGGCTTTGGCGATAAACTTCCCTTTTGCGATTTCCAGCTCGATCACGCATTTGCGGAACACCGCGTCCGGGCAGAACTGCATCAGGTACTGACGAGCGATCAGGTTGTAGACCTTCGCTTCGTTATCCGTCAGGTTGACGCTGCTGGCGCGCGCCGTCGGGATAATCGCGTGGTGGGCGTCCACCTTTTTGTCGTCCCAGCAGCGGTTATGGGTATCTGGGTTCACCACCGGCTGCGGCAGCAGATCCGGCGCGTGCACGCTAATGGCGTTCATCACCGAATGACGACCGGCAAAATGCTCTTCCGGCAGGTAGCGGCTATCCGAACGCGGATAGGTGATCAGCTTATGGGTTTCATAGAGCTTCTGGCAGATATCCAGCACGTTCTGCGCGCTGAGGCCAAAGCGCTTTGCGGCCTCGATCTGCAGGGCCGACAGCGAGAACGGCAGCGGCGCGGGTTCTGATTCCCGTTTATCGTTATAGCTGGTGACGATAGCGGGCTGTCCGGTAATGCGGTTAACCACATGATCCGCCAGCGGACGGTGCAGCAAACGTCCCTCTTCATCCTGATATGACTCGCAGGCATCGCTCGGCTGCCAGACGGCGGTAAAGCGTTCGTCTTTAGGCGTGACGATATGCGCTTTCACTTCAAAGAAATCTTTGGCGACGAAGTTCTCAATCTCTTCATCACGACGCACGACCAGCCCCAGCACCGGCGTCTGCACGCGCCCCACCGAGAGCACGCCCTGATAGCCCGCGTTGCGCCCGAGGATGGTGTAGGCGCGGGTCATGTTGATGCCGTACAGCCAGTCGGCGCGCGCGCGGGCCAGCGCCGAGACGCACAGCGGAATAAATTCGCTGTTGGCGCGCAGGCGCGAGATCGCACGCTCCACCGCCTGCGGGTTGAGGTCGTTGATCAGACAGCGCTGCACCTGCTGGCGCTTTTCCGGCGCCAGCTCCAGATAGTCCAGCACCTCATCCACCAGCAGCTGTCCTTCCCTGTCCGGGTCACCCGCGTGCACGATTTCATCGGCTTCATGCAGGAAGCGCTTGATCACGTTGAGCTGTTTGGTCACCGAAGGTCGGGGCTGCAGGCGCCATTTTTCCGGCACGATGGGCAGATCGTTTAAATTCCAGCGGGCGTAGCGGCTGTCATAGACATCCGGCTGCGCCTGCTCAAGCAGGTGACCGATACACCAGGTGACCACCTGCCCGTTACCGCATTCGATAAAGCCGTCGCCTTTGCGATGCGGCTTAGGCAGCACATCGGCAATGGCACGGGCCAGGCTCGGCTTTTCGGCAATAAACAACCGCATCGAATTAACGGATCTCAATCATCGGTCGGCCACCGCGCGCGGTCACCAGCTCGCCGATCGCCGTCAGGGTAATGCCGAACTCGGCGGCCGTTGCCTGAACCTCGGCTTCGGATTCCGGCGTGACCGCCAGCAGCAGGCCGCCGGAGGTTTGCGGATCGCACAGCAGGTTGCGCCATTCTTCTGGCATTTCGCCCATCAGGTGACCATAGCTGGCGAAGTTGCGCTGGGTACCGCCCGGGACCGCGCCCTGAGCAATATACTCTTCCACGCCCGGTAGCTTCGGCACGTCCTGATACCAGACCTGCGCCTGCACGCCCGCGCCCTGACACACTTCGGAGAGGTGCCCCAGCAGACCAAAACCGGTCACGTCGGTCATCGCCTTCACGCCGTCGATATTGGCGAACGCCGCACCCGCGAGGTTCATCTGGCACATGACTTCGGTTGCCAGCCCTTTGTGCTCCGGTTTGAGCAGGGATTTTTTCTCGGCGGTGGTCAGCACGCCAATGCCCAACGGCTTGGTGAGGAACAGCTTGCAGCCCGCCTGCGCGGTACTGTTGCGCTTCACGCGCTCGGTCGGGACCACGCCGGTCACGGCCAGGCCGAAGATAGGCTCCGGCGCATCGATAGAGTGACCACCGGCCAGCGCAATCCCCGCCTGCTGGCAGGCGAAACGGCCGCCATCAATCACTTCACGGGCTACTTCCGGCGGGATGGTGTTGATCGGCCAGCCCAGAATAGCGATCGCCATAATCGGTTTGCCGCCCATGGCGAAGATATCGCTGATGGCGTTAGTGGCCGCAATACGCCCGAAATCGAACGGGTTGTCGACAATCGGCATAAAGAAGTCGGTGGTGCTGATAATGCTGGTGCCGTTACCCAGGTCATAAACCGCTGCATCGTCACGCGTTTCGTTGCCGACAAGCAGGTTCGGGTCGACAAACTTCGCCTGTTCGCTGTGCAGGATGGTCTCCAGCACTTTAGGGGAAATTTTACAACCGCAACCGGCTCCGTGGCTGTACTGCGTTAAACGAATGGTTTGCTCGCTCATGGACGTCTCCTGTCATCTCAATCGCGCTATGGTAGCGCTCATTCCATAAAGAGGTAAGTATGACTGTCTGAATTCTGCGGCAGATGCTCAGAATCCAGACAGTTTAGCGCGCGCTATCAGAAACGGCTGACGAAAGGCGTGGTGTCCGGCACGCTGATGGTGCTGGAGGCTTTAAGCTGCGGAGTACCGAGATAGAGGAAACCGACAATTTTGTCATGCTCACCGCAGGCAAAACCGTCCCGGACCGCCGGGCTTTCGGTCAGCGCACCGGTGCGCCAGATACCGTTAAAGCCTTGCGCGACGGCGGCCATCTGCATCGCCATCACCGCACAGCCCGCAGACATTTCCTGTTCCCAGACCGGGACTTTATGATCCGCCTGGCATTTTGCCACGACAGCGATGATCATCGGGGCGCGGAACGGGGCATTGCGCGCCTTATCGATTCCTTTCTCATCCTGCCCTGCGGCCACCGCTCCCTGCTCCAGCAGTTTACTGAAACGATCGCGGCCTTCGCCTTCAATCACAAAGAAGTGCCACGGCTGCAGCGTGCCATGATCGGGGGCACGCATGCCGGCACGCAGAATGTTCTCCAGCTGCTCGCCTGCCGGGGCAGGTTCGGCCAGACGGGAAGCGCTACGGCGGTTAACAAGCAGTTCGAGTGCGTCCATTGGTTAACTCCTTTCTTGAAATTTACTCACAAAATTAACACGACGGCAGATTTTGTTACAGCCTGGCAGGCGATTCCTGCTGACAAGTGGCGGTTGGGTCATTACGATAACCCAACATTACCGTCCAGTGGCGACGGAAACAGTCATTTTCTGGTTAGGGAGAATACATGCGAACCCTTTGGCGAATTATTGCCGGTTTCTTTAAATGGACGTGGCGACTGCTCAACTTCGTCCGCAACCTGGTGATGAATATCTTCTTCATCCTGCTGGTTCTGGTTTGCGCGGGCATCTGGATGCACATCAGCAACGCAAATCAGGCGCAGCATTCGACTCGCGGGGCCCTGTTACTCGATATCACCGGCGTCATCGTTGATAAACCGTCAGCCAGCAACCGTCTGGGTGTGATCAGCCGTCAGCTGTTTGGCGCCACGTCTGACCGCCTGCAGGAAAACTCCCTGTTCGATATCGTCGATGCCATCCGGCAGGCGAAAGATGACCGCAACATCACCGGCATCGTGCTGGATCTGAAAGATTTTGCCGGCGGCGACCAGCCGTCTATGCAGTACATCGGTAAAGCGCTGCGCGAATTCCGCGACAGCGGCAAGCCGGTGATTGCCGTGGGCGACAGCTACAGCCAGGGACAATATTATCTGGCGAGCTTCGCCAATAAAATCTGGCTCTCCCCGCAGGGTACGGTCGATCTGCACGGCTTTGCCACCAACGGCCTGTACTACAAATCGCTGCTCGACAAGCTGAAGGTTACCACCCACGTCTTCCGCGTCGGCACGTACAAATCCGCCGTGGAGCCGTTTATCCGCGACGATATGTCACCTGCCGCCCGCGAAGCGGACAGCCGCTGGATTGGCGAGCTGTGGCAGAACTATCTCGGCACCGTTGCCGCGAACCGTCAGATTACGCCTGAGCAGGTGTTCCCTGGCGCGCAGGGCGTGCTGGAAGGCCTGCGTAAGGTTGACGGCGATACCGCGAAATACGCGCTCGATAACAAACTGGTTGATGCCCTGGGCACCAGCGCCGAGATTGAAAAATCCCTGAGCAAACAGTTTGGCTGGAGCAAAGAGGACAAAAATTACAGCGCCATCAGCATGTATGATTACTCGACGAAGAAACCGGATGAGAACGGGGACAGCGTCGCGGTGGTCTTTGCCAACGGTGCGATCATGGACGGTCAGGAGACCCCGGGGAACGTGGGCGGCGACACCACCGCGTCACAAATCCGCGATGCGCGCCTCGATCCGAAAGTGAAGGCGATTGTCCTGCGGGTCAACAGCCCTGGCGGTAGCGTCAGCGCCTCCGAAGTGATCCGCGCTGAACTGGCCGCGGCCCGCGCCGCCGGTAAGCCGGTCGTCGTCTCAATGGGCGGAATGGCCGCCTCCGGGGGTTACTGGATCTCCACGCCAGCCAACTACATCGTGGCGAACCCAAGTACGCTCACCGGCTCGATTGGCATCTTCGGGGTGATCAACACCGTAGAAAACAGCCTGGATTCTCTGGGCGTGCATACTGACGGCGTAGCGACTTCTCCGCTCGCGGATGTCGCGGTGACCAAATCCCTGCCGCCGGAAGTCTCTGAGATGATGCAGCTAAGCATTGAGAACGGCTATAAACGCTTTATCACCCTGGTCGCCGACTCGCGCAAAAAGACGCCTGAGCAGATCGACCAGATTGCGCAGGGCCACGTCTGGACCGGTCAGGATGCGAAGAGCAACGGACTGGTGGACAGCCTGGGCGACTTCGATGACGCGGTGAAGAAAGCCGCCGAACTGGCGAAGCTGAAGCAGTGGCATATCGAGTATTACCAGGACGAACCGTCGTTCTTCGATATGGTCATGGACAGCATGTCCGGCTCGGTACGCGCCATGCTGCCGGAGGCGCTGCAGGCTTACCTGCCTGCGCCGGTCGCCACGGCGGCAAAAGCGATGAAGGCAGAAAGCGATAAGCTTGCGGCCTTTAACGATCCACAGAGTCGTTACGCGTTTTGCCTGACCTGCGCGAACGTCCGTTAAAAACCGTCCCCTCTTCCTACGAAGAGGGGATTTTTTTCTTTTGAAGAACAAGAACTCACTACCATGCAGAAGAAATCGATTTATGTAGCCTACACTGGCGGTACCATCGGTATGCAGCGCTCTGAAAACGGCTATATCCCCGTCTCCGGCCACCTGCAGCGTCAGCTTGCGCTGATGCCCGAATTCCACCGACCGGAAATGCCTGACTTCACCATCCACGAATACGAGCCGCTGATGGACTCCTCCGACATGACGCCGGAAGACTGGCAGCACATCGCGGATGATATTAAAGCCCATTACGACCAGTACGACGGCTTCGTGATCCTGCACGGTACCGACACCATGGCGTTTACCGCCTCGGCGCTCTCCTTCATGCTGGAGAACCTGAGCAAGCCGGTTATCGTCACCGGGTCGCAAATTCCGCTGGCGGAACTGCGCTCCGACGGGCAGATCAACCTGCTGAACTCCCTGTACGTGGCGGCGAATTACCCGATTAACGAAGTGTCGTTGTTCTTTAACAATCGTCTTTATCGCGGTAACCGCACCACCAAAGCCCACGCCGACGGCTTTGACGCCTTTGCCTCACCCAACCTGCAGCCGCTGCTGGAGGCCGGGATTCATATCCGCCGTCTGGGAACCCCTCCTGCGCCGAACACCGCGGGCGAGCTGATTGTGCATCCGATTACTCCGCAACCGATTGGCGTGGTGACCATTTATCCGGGTATCTCTGCGGACGTGGTGCGTAACTTCCTGCGCCAGCCGGTGAAAGCGCTTATCCTGCGCTCCTATGGCGTGGGCAATGCGCCGCAAAACGGCGAGTTTCTGAAAGAGCTTCAGGAAGCCAGCGAACGCGGAATTGTGGTGGTGAACCTGACCCAGTGTATGTCCGGTAAAGTGAATATGGGCGGCTATGCCACCGGCAACGCGCTGGCGCATGCGGGGGTGATCAGCGGTTTCGATATGACCGTTGAGGCAACGCTGACTAAACTTCACTATTTACTGAGTCAGGATCTGGACATTCAGTCCATTCGCAGCGCGATGATGCAAAACCTGCGCGGCGAACTGACGCCTGACGAATAAGGAGGTCTCATGAAGCAACGCGCCCTGCTCCTGGTCGATTTGCAAAATGATTTCTGCGCGGGCGGTGCGCTGGCCGTCGCCGAAGGTGACAGCACCGTTGACGTGGCCAACACGCTGATTGACTGGTGCAAAGCCCGTGGTGAAGCAGTTGTCGCAAGCCAGGACTGGCACCCGGCAAATCACGGCAGCTTTGCCAGCCAGCACAATGTCGAGCCCTTCACCCAGGGTGAACTCGACGGGCTAGCGCAAACTTTCTGGCCGGATCACTGCGTACAGCAAACGGAAGGCGCGGAGTTACATCCGCTCCTGAACCAGAAAGCCATCGACGCGGTGTTCCATAAAGGTGAAAACCCGGCTATCGACAGCTATAGCGCGTTTTTTGATAACGGGCATCGCCAGAAAACGGCGCTGGACGCCTGGTTACGTCACCATGAAATCACCGAGCTGATTGTGCTGGGGCTGGCAACGGACTACTGCGTGAAGTTCACCGTGCTGGATGCGCTTCAGCTTGGCTACACCGTCAGCGTCATCACCGACGGCTGCCGCGGGGTGAACATTCAACCGCAGGATAGCGCTCAGGCGTTTATGGATATGGCTGCGGAAGGCGCGACGCTGTATACGCTCGAAGACTGGCTGGAAACGCAGGCGTAGTCTTTTAAGCAGGGTGGCGGCTGCGCCCTTACTCTGCCTACTTCTTTGGTCTGGTAGGCCGGGTAAGCGTCAGCGCCACCCGGCAAAACTCCCCCTCCGATCCCCATAAAGTGAACTCCCTCGCAACCTCAGCGAAGCGGCAATGCTATTCTCTTCAGGCTGTTTTTTCGCCACGCCTTTTCCGTGGCGTGGTTATTTTTATTAAGTCAAAGAGGAACTTGTATGAAACGTTTGCCCTTGCTGGCAGCACTACCCTTGCTTTGCGCATCAGTTGCCTCCGCCAGTTCCCTGATGTCCGTAGGCTACTTTAACGGGGGTGGCGACGTCACCGCCGGACCGGGTGGCGATATCAATAAGCTGGACGTTCGCCAGATCACCCACCTGAACTACTCGTTTGGTCTGGTCTATAACGACGAAAAAGGCGAAACCAACGCCGCGCTGAAAGATCCGGCGAAGCTGCATCAAATCTGGCTATCGCCAAAAGTGGCGTCCGATCTGGCCTTAATCCCCACGCTGCGTAAGCAAAACCCAAATCTTAAGGTCCTGCTCTCCGTCGGCGGCTGGGGCGCGCGTGGTTTCTCTGGCGCAGCGGCAACCCAAGAGAGCCGCGCGGTGTTCATCCGCTCCGCGCAGGAGATTGTTGAAAAATATGGTCTGGACGGGATCGACCTCGACTGGGAGTATCCGGTCAACGGCGCCTGGGGCCTGGTGGCAAGCCAGCCCACCGACAGGGAAAACTTTACCGCCCTGCTGAAGGAGATGCGCGACGCGTTCGGGCATAAAAAGCTGGTGACCATTGCGGTAGGCGCGAATGCGGAAAGTCCGAAAAGCTGGGTGGATGTGAAAGCCATTGCGCCCCTGCTCGATTACATCAACCTGATGACCTACGACATGGCGTACGGCACGCAGTATTTCAATGCCAACCTGTACGACTCCAGCGCCTGGCCGACGGTGGCCGCCGCGGACAAATACAGCGTCGATTTTGTGGTGAACAACTATCTGGCCGCCGGGCTGAAGCCACAGCAGATGAATCTCGGGATTGGTTTCTATGGCCGCGTACCGAAACGCGCCGTGGAGCCGGGCATTGACTGGACGAAACCCGATGCGCAAAAAAATCCGGCCACTCAGCCCTACTTCGGGCCGCAGGAGATCGGGTTGTTCAAGTCGCTCGGCTATGACCTGACCAAAGATACCTACGTGAAGTACAACGATATCGTCAAAAAGCTGCTGAACGATCCGCAGAAACGCTTTACCGAGCACTGGGACGACCAGGCGAAAGTGCCGTGGCTTTCGGTGAAGGGTGCCGATGGCAACGCGCTGTTTGCGATTTCGTATGAGAACCCGCGATCCGTGGCGATCAAAGCGGACTACATCAAAGAGAAAGGTCTCGCCGGGGCGATGTTCTGGGAGTACGGCGCGGATGATGAAAACCAATTAGCGAAGCAGCTGGCGGCGTCGCTCGGGATCCCGCACTAAAGTGTAGCGTGCCGGGTGGCGCTAGCGCTTACCCGGCCTACATGAGAGCATTATTTGAAAGTCGCAATCGGCTTCGGGGTGATACCGAAGTCCTCTTTCAGCTCACGCTTGCTCTTCATCACCATCTGACCACGGGTGTCGATCGTCATGTGCTGCGCGTCGGTGTTGTTGCGCGCCTGCCACAGCATCACCAGCTGCAGGCTGTTCTCTTTCTGCTCCGGGGTCAGCGCGACGCCATCGGGCCATTTTCCCAGCTCTACGGCGGTGACCAGACGCTGATAAATCTCCGGCGTCATCCCGCTAATCATGTCTTCAATATTCACAATCCCGCCCTTTTAAAGGAATAATTTGCTGAATCGTTTTTTCAACCCTTGATCTGGTCGCCGTTTTCGTCGTCAGTGAAGCTCATTGAGGCGGAATTCACGCAGAAACGCTCGCCCGTTGGCTGAGGGCCATCCGGGAAGACGTGTCCAAGGTGCGCATCACAGTTGCCACAGCGAATTTCCGTGCGCACCATGCCGTGCGACGCGTCGGTCAGATAGCGGATAGCCTCATCGCTCACCGGCTCGTAAAAGCTCGGCCAGCCGCAGCCCGAATCAAATTTCGTTTGGGAATTAAACAGCGGGGCATCACAGACCAGGCAGTGGTAGACGCCGTCTCGCTTGTTGTGCAGTAAACGCCCGGTGAACGGCGGTTCCGTCCCGTGGTTTTGCGTCACGTAAAACTGCATTTCTGTGAGGTTTTTTTTCAAATCGTCGGGGTTACGTTGGTTCGACATATGCTTACATCTCGCTGTAGAAACAGACATCTTTTACCCCGCATTCTAACAAAACATTAACACCCTTGCGTGCACTTTTGATCTAAACTTATGTGTCGCGAAAAGGCGGTCAGGCAATTGTGATCATATTCACATTTTTATCCTGCGAGGACTTTAAAATTCCGGGCGCAGCCCCCATGTGGTTGCAAGCTCAAAGGGAAAGTGAGGCGAGTCAGTCGCACAAACGTTAGTCACAGGATTGATTTGTCGCAATGATTGACACGATTCCGCTTGACGCTGCGTAAGGTTTTTGTAATTTTACAGGCAACCTTTTATTCACTAACAAATAGCTGGTGGAATATATGACTATCAAAGTAGGTATCAACGGTTTTGGCCGTATCGGCCGTATTGTTTTCCGTGCTGCTCAGAAACGTTCTGACATCGAAATCGTTGGTATCAACGATCTCCTGGACGCTGAATACATGGCGTACATGCTGAAGTACGACTCAACTCACGGTCGTTTCGACGGCACCGTTGAAGTGAAAGACGGCCACCTGGTTGTAAATGGCAAAACCATCCGCGTTACTGCTGAGAAAGACCCAGCTAACCTGAAATGGAACGAAATTGGTGTTGACGTTGTTGCTGAAGCAACCGGTATCTTCCTGACCGACGAAACTGCACGTAAACACATCACTGCGGGTGCGAAGAAAGTTGTTCTGACGGGTCCTTCCAAAGACAACACCCCAATGTTCGTTCGTGGTGCAAACTTCGAAACTTACGCTGGCCAGGACATCGTTTCCAACGCATCCTGCACCACCAACTGCCTGGCACCGCTGGCTAAAGTTATCAACGACAACTTCGGCATCATCGAAGGTCTGATGACCACCGTTCACGCAACCACCGCTACTCAGAAAACCGTTGATGGCCCGTCTCACAAAGACTGGCGCGGCGGCCGTGGCGCGGCTCAGAACATCATCCCATCCTCTACCGGTGCGGCTAAAGCTGTAGGTAAAGTACTGCCAGAACTGAATGGCAAACTGACTGGTATGGCGTTCCGCGTTCCAACTCCTAACGTATCCGTTGTTGACCTGACCGTTCGTCTGGAAAAAGCTGCTTCTTATGAAGAAATTAAGAAAGCAATCAAAGCTGCTTCCGAAGGCCCAATGAAAGGCGTTCTGGGTTACACCGAAGACGACGTTGTTTCTACCGATTTCAACGGCGAAGTGTGCACTTCCGTGTTCGATGCTAAAGCAGGTATCGCACTGAACGACAACTTCGTTAAACTGGTATCCTGGTACGACAACGAAACCGGCTACTCTAACAAAGTACTGGACCTGATCGCTCACATCTCCAAATAAGTTGAGATGAGTGTTTGATCCAAAAAGGCGACTTCGGTCGCCTTTTTTATTTATAAGACAGAGGATTGCTTAATGATTAATAAAATTTTTGCACTTCCGGTAGTCGAACAACTTACCCCTGTGCTCTCCCGCCGCCAGATTGACGGTGCCGACGTTATCGTCGTTGACCATCCACGCGTTAAGGCCTCCGTGGCGCTGAACGGCGCCCACCTGCTCTCCTGGAAGCCGGAAGGTGAAGTTGAGGGATTGTGGCTCAGTGATGCGACCTCCTTCAAAAAAGGGGCTGCAATCCGTGGTGGCGTACCGATCTGCTGGCCGTGGTTCGGCCCGTCCGCACAGCCGGGTTTGCCTTCTCACGGTTTTGCCCGTAACCAGCAGTGGACCCTGAAAGCGCATAACGAAGACGACAGCGGCGCCGTGCTGACCTTTGAGCTGCAGGCAAATGACGAAACGCGCGCCCTGTGGCCGCACGATTTCACCCTGTACGCCCGCTTTAAGCTGGGTAAAACCTGTGAAATCGAACTGGAAGCCCACGGCGAGTTCGAAACCACCTCCGCCCTGCACACCTATTTCAACGTGGGTGACATCAGCGCTGTGAAGGTGAGTGGCCTTGGCGATACCTTTATCGATAAAGTCGACAACGCGAAAGAAGGCAAACTCAGCGACGGCGTTCAGGCGTTTCCTGACCGTACCGACCGCGTCTATCTGCATCCGGAAGCATGCAGCATGATCCACGACGGTGCCCTGAACCGCGGCATTGAGGTAGTACATCACCATCACAGCAACGTGGTGGGCTGGAACCCGGGTCCTGCACTGTCTGTCAGCATGGCCGACGTGCCTGACGACGGTTATAAAACCTTTGTCTGCGTGGAAACGGCCTGCGTGACTACCCCGCAAAAAGCGAGTGAAGAAAAGCCATCTCGTTTAGGTCAGACGATCCGCATTATTAAGCGATAATCTCGCTGCACCACACTAAAGCAAACGGGGCGCAAGCGCCCCGTTTTGATGCACCAATTGCACAATATAAGTGCGCAATCAGAACTTGTAGGTCACACCGACAGAGAAGATGCCTGCCCAGGACTTATCGACCATCGGGCTGTCTTTCACTTCATCGCTCAGACGCTCATAACGGCCAGTACCGTACACGCTCCAGTCGCCAAGGAAGTTATAGCTCGCGGTCAGCTCCAGGTACGGATCCCAGCCGTCATCTGCGCTGTAGCTCTTCAGACCGCTACGACGGGACTCGTTTTTAGAGACGCCATAATAGTAGTCATTGTAGTTCTCGCTGTTGTACTGCACACCGATACCCGGCGTCAGGGTCAGACCACCGTTGGTGTAACGGTACAGCCACGCCAGATCCCAGATAAAGCCGTTGCTGTTATCCAGCGTATCGCCTGCCAGGGCCGTACGCAGGAAGCCATACTGGGTGTTATGCACATAAGAGAGGCCGGCCATCATCGAGCTTTTACGCTTGTCGAGCTGGCGAAGCGCGTGGCTGTCGCTGTCACCCGGCTTGAAGTGCGTAGGATCGTAGTACGCCATGATGGAGAGCTTATCGGCCGTATCGTTCCACAGATAGTAGCCGCCGCCGAGCCCACGGAACCAGACGTTATCGCCTTCATAGGTGATAACCGGCACAGGATAAACATCACGGTCATACTGTTTGTACGGGCTGTTAATGACGCCAACACCCGCGCCAACCGTCCACTGACTTTCCGCCTGTGCGGTGCTTACTGCGGTCGCGGCAAGGATGCCTAATGCCAGAAGTTTGAGTTTGGTCACAATCCATTCTTTCCTGTAGTCAAATAATCAGCGGGTGAAGTGTAACCGCCATTCCCGTACATCCCAAAATTTTTTGCCTGCTAATCAGTCTGATTAACCCATTATTTTTAACTTATCAGATGACAACCGGCTTTCATTTACATGACCGCTGAATGAAAAATGTGCTTTTGCCTTATTACCAGAGTGGAAATTTTTGGATGAGTTATTGATATGTCATTGAAAGTAGATTTTATGGGCATGCAAGTTTTGCAAATGCCATCTACGCTTTAATTTAAGAAGAGTTTTCCTGAACACCCTGCGGTTCTTAGCGTCTGACCTGGCACACAGGTTGCTGCTCTGGCAGTGAGGTGCGAGAGATTCTCTTCCGGGAGCCTCCACTACTCATACGAACGGCTCTTATCCTGTGCTAAAAAACGAAAGGACGCATACGATCATCAATAGGAACATTTGTAAATCTCAAAAAAAAGAGGCTTTTGGCCTCTTTTGTCATAATGAGCTTTAACCTTTCGGTGGGTATGGATCCTTCCCATGTGAGTCGCTATCTCGAATCTGTCCGTTAGGGCGATGTATGACTAATTCGCTCCCCTGATTACGAGAAATGACTCGCCCAGCATCTATAGCTTCTTGCTGAGTACGGTGAGTTGAAGTTACTTTTCCGTTGCCTGCACCTCTGACAGCCCATTGTCCGTTGTGAGGCACTACATGTTGGTTTTTACCCATAATGTCACTCGCTACATGAAGTACACCATATGGTGTCAACTATAAGTATAGACACAATATGTTGCGTTAGGCTTGCTCAAAATCATATTTTTAGTACTCAACCGTCACCACCTCGCAAATCACATTCGTGCCATTCCATTCATCTTTGTAGATACTGGTGTCAATACCGCAACCAGGCTGGAACGTGTACCCCGTCTCTTTCACGAACTTCTGGTACTTAGCTGTTTGTACTGAAGCGTCATAGTACCTATGTCCAGAGTACTTAAACCCTGCTGAACTCTGAGGTACTATCCATACCCCATATGAGGATAAGGTACTTGCATGTTCAATCACCTTGTATTCAAACTCACTGCCCTTATAACGGCCTGTAAACGCTTCTGAAGTGTTGATCTTACCGAAAGGTGGATTGCCATAAGCAACATCATAGAAACGGTCTGGTGAGTACTGGAGAGCGTCACCAATGATCCATTCTGCCTCTGGTAGTACCCTCTTCCCGATCATTACGTACTCTGGATTGAGTTCAACACAGGTAATGTGTGTTGGGTTGTTTCTTAAGTACTGGTAATAGCTGAGGCGACCGATAC